>JABDMQ010000071.1 GCA_013001365.1 Flavobacteriaceae bacterium | reverse complement strand
TAATTACCCTTATTAATGTCCTTAAACAAAACAATGCCAAACTTGGTGCAGCGGCTATTTGCAATGGTGGCGGTGGTGCATCTGCAATTGTAATCGAAAGAAATTGATTTAATTCATGCGATACGGCATTTGTAACCTAAGTATTGTTCCTTTAAGAGAGTTTCCTCAGGATTCCTCCGAAATGATTTCTCAAATTTTGTATGGAGAGCATTTCAAGGTATTGGAAAAACGAAAAAAATGGAGCCGAATAAGAATTGCCTTCGACAACTATGAAGGGTGGTTCGACAACAAGCAATATTTATTGCTCGACAAAGAGCAATATGCCATCATTGATAAGCTTGATGCTCAATACAGTTTGGAATTAGTCGATGTTCTTCAAAATAAGAAAGACCAATTGCTAACATTAATTATTGGATCTTCGGTTCATTCATCAAAGATTCTTGAACATAAATTTGAGGGCAAATTCGTTTCAGGAAAACAAGACAAAACCGAATTGATCAATACAGCATTGACCTACATGAATGCTCCTTATTTATGGGGTGGTAAAACACCATTTGGAATAGATTGTTCTGGATTGACCCAAATGGTCTATAAAATAAACGGATACAAACTTTTAAGGGATGCCTCGCAACAAGCTACTCAAGGAGACCCATTAAGCTTCATTGATGAGAGCGAGCCTGGGGATCTTGCTTTTTTTGATAATGAAGAAGGAACTATTATCCATGTTGGGCTTATTATGGAAGATCATCATATAATTCATGCCCATGGCAAAGTAAGAATCGATAGACTGGACCAATCAGGTATCTATAATTCAGAACTGCGCAAGCATACACATAAATTAAGGGTGATAAAGAAAATGATTTAATAAAAAATGCCTCATGTTAAATGAGGCATTTCTTAAATATATTGTCGAAACAATTAATTCCCTCCATCTGAATTCATGGAATCAACCATAGCTTTCATTTCCTTATATTTTGCTGTATCTCCAATTGCACTGTAAATATTCATTAAGGTCGTTGCAGCTTGAAGATTGTTTTGCTTTATTTCTAATGCAGATTCCAAATATGGTATCGCATCCTTATAAACCTGCATCCTTTTTGCCTTTAGTTCATCGTACTTCCTGTCATCTGCAGCAGAGCTACCCAATTGATTCATTTCATCAACTATCTTAGATTCTTCATCAAGAACCAATGCAGCCATGTTCATAAAAGCATTAACGTAGGTAGGATCTATTTCCATTGCTTTCGTATAATATCCCCTTGCTGCTTCTATATCTCCAGCATCAGCCGAAAGAACACCAAGGTTATAAGATAACTCTGCATTATTAGGGTCTTTTTCCGAGGCAATTTGAATTAACTCCTTGTATTTATTGGTGTCACCCATTTTATAATAAACATTTGCCTCTGTTAATAACAGGTTCAAATCTTCAGGATTAGCCTCTCTTGCTTTTTTCATGGCATTTATGGCCTCTTCATTTTTACCTTGGCTTACATAGATCAAGGCAATATTCTTTGCTATCTCTCCAGAACGTGGTTCCGACTTCTTTACAGAGGGTTTGATATGTGTGCCTCCTTTAACAGAGATATCACGTATTGCCTCATTCGGAAAGCTTTCTTCTTCTCCAGTCTCTTTATTCAGTGCAACGAATTCAGTTTCTACACCTGAATAATTCATGTCCTGAAGTTCATTATAGTATTTCAAGGCAGAATCGTATTCTTGTCCATTTACAGCAATAGATGCAGCATAGAAAAGATAAAGAGTGTCCTGTGGTGATAGTCTATAAGCCTTTTCGAAACCATTTGAAGAAACGGCATAGTTCTTTTGTTCCAGTGCACTATTGGCACTTGTTAGGAAGGTATTCACCATGGCCGATTTCATTGTCGCTACTTCATTTGCATAACCTGATCCTGATTTATTAAGATTTTCGATGGCTTTACCCATATCCTCTTCAGCTCCAGAACCATTAGCATACAATGCTTTACCTAAAAGAAAATGATATTTCCCTTTTAATTTATCGTCAGCTGAGCCTATTACTGATTCTAATGACCCCAAAAGTGATTTGGCTTCAGCAAAATTGCTGTTCTTAATTGCTTTTTCGGCCGCTTTCAATTCTTTCTTTTGTGCTAATCCAACGGTCGCAATAAGAAGCGTAAATGTAATTGCGATTAATCTTTTCATTTTTAGTTATTGTTTTAGTGTTATAATAAATTATTTTTCCGTTTCATTGTTATCAAGAGTTGTGCCATCTTCGGAAGTATCTGTATTTTCAATACTTTCCACCTCATCGCCATTAACATCATCTTCATCATGCATCACTTTTGCAACTGCAGCAATAGAATCATTCGATTTAAGGTTGATCAATTTAACACCCTGAGTGGCGCGACCCATGACCCTTAAATCTTCAACAGCCATTCGTATTGCTATTCCCGATTTGTTAATTATCATAAGGTCGTCTTGGTCAGTAACATTCTTAATAGATACTAAATTACCTGTTTTTTCGGTAATTGATATGGTTTTTACTCCTTTTCCTCCTCTATTGGTTATTCTATAATCTTCCAAACTACTACGTTTTCCATAGCCATTTTCAGAAACAACCAATATGTCACTTTCCATGTCATTAACGGCAATCATACCAACAACTTCGTCTTTCTCATTGGCGAGTTTTATTCCTCTCACCCCAGAAGCGTTTCTTCCCATAGGCCTTGTTTTTGCTTCTTCGAACCTAATGGCTTTACCAGATTTCAAAGCTAGCATGACTTGGCTTTCTCCTGTCGTTAATTTTGCCTCTAACAGTTCGTCATTGTCCTTAATGGTTATCGCATTGATTCCATTCGTTCTAGGTCTTGAGTATTGCTCAAGTGAGGTCTTTTTAACTTGTCCTTTCTTCGTAGCCATGATGACATAATGACTATTGATGTAGTCATCATCTTTAAGGTCTTGAGTACAAATAAATGCCATGACCTTATCATCTTGTGATATGTTTATTAAGTTTTGAATAGCTCTTCCTTTGGATGTCTTACTGCCTTCAGGTATTTCATAGACTCGCATCCAGAAGCATTTACCTTTCTGTGTAAAGAACAGCATATATTGATGATTTGTTCCAACAAATAAATGCTCAAGGAAATCTTCGTTTCTTGTTGTAGAGGCTTTTTGACCTACTCCTCCTCTATTCTGGGTCTTGTATTCTTTTAAAGAAGTACGTTTGATATAACCAGCATGCGAAATGGTTATTACAACCTTTTCATTTGGAATCATGTCTTCAATGCTCAAGTCACCTCCGGCATACTCGATCAACGATCGGCGATCATCGCCATATTTGTCCTTGATTTCATGGAGTTCTGTCTTGATGATTTCCATTCTTCTATCCTTCTTGTCCAGAATGTCCTTAAGGTCTTCGATGGTTTTCATCAATTCTTCATACTCCGCACGAA
>JABDMQ010000069.1 GCA_013001365.1 Flavobacteriaceae bacterium | reverse complement strand
ATCCTTCATAAAGTCGATGTTCCTGAAGACACTAAGCTTTATAACACGGAAATTCAGGATCACGATATCGAAAAGTCCTTGGACTTCAAGATCATCAGTCAAGCGCATCCAGCGTTATTCCGAAGGGAAAAGACCGTTCTAGAATCCAAGATAACCAATATGGATCGTGCTTTCGGAGCAATCTTAAGCAACGAAATTTCAAAAATATACGGCGCTAAAGGACTTCCTGAAAACACCTTGAAAATTAATTTCACGGGGTCAGCAGGACAGAGTTTTGGTGCATTTGCGACCTCTGGATTAACACTTGTGGTCAATGGCAATACCAACGATTATATTGGAAAGGGACTCTCCGGTGCTAAGTTAATTGTAAAGGTTCCAGATGAAGCGACCATTGTTCCTGAGGAAAACATCATAATTGGCAACGTGGCATTATATGGCGCTACCCAAGGGGAGGCCTATATCAATGGAAAGGCTGGTGAGCGCTTCTGTGTCAGGAATTCTGGTGCCATTGCGGTTGTTGAAGGTATCGGTGATCACGGATGTGAATACATGACGGGAGGAAGAGCTGTCGTCCTTGGAGAAGTAGGGCGGAATTTTGGTGCCGGTATGAGTGGTGGAATTGCTTATGTGTATGACAAGGATGCTATATTCGAGAAAAATTGTAATACGGAAGGATTGAACTTGGATCCAGTTGAAGCAGCTGAAGACATTGCCGAGCTTAAGCAATTAATAGAGAACCACTACAACGCGACATTAAGTCCGTTGGCACAGAGAATACTCGAGAATTGGGAAAAGGAATTACCAAAATTCATCAAGGTACTTCCTGAAGAATACAGGCAAGCATTAAAGAGATTGGAAGAGGAACAACAAGTAACACAGTAAGGTGATGGGAAAGACAACAGGATTTTTAGAATTTAAAAGGCAAGACGAAGCCTACGACAAGGTTGAGGACCGATTGAAGAATTACAAGGAATTCACTAAACCAATGAAGAAAAAGGCCTTGGAAGAGCAAGGCGCACGTTGCATGGATTGTGGAATTCCATTCTGTCACAGTGGTTGCCCTTTGGGTAATTTGATACCAGATTTCAATGACCATATATATAAAGGACGATGGGAACAAGCTGCAGAAATTTTACATGCTACCAATAATTTTCCTGAATTCACAGGTCGGCTTTGCCCGGCACCATGTGAGGAAGCTTGTGTATTAGGAATTAACGAGGACCCAGTTTCCATAGAGAATATTGAGAAAAACATTGCCGAAGTTGCGTTTGATAAAGGATGGATAGTCGCCCAACCACCAGAGACCAGAACAGGCAAGAAAGTTGCTGTAGTAGGGTCCGGCCCTTCTGGATTGGCTGCGGCTCAACAGCTGAATCGTGCGGGACATTTAGTGACAGTTTTCGAACGTGATGCCAAGGTAGGAGGATTGTTACGATATGGAATACCAGATTTCAAGTTGCAAAAAGATGTCATTGATCGACGAATCTCCATTTTGGAAGAAGAAGGTATCTTGTTCGAAACCAATGCACATGTTGGAGAGAACATAAGTGTAGAAAGACTGAAAAATGATTACGATGCCATTGTACTATGTGGCGGAGCGACCGTTAGAAGAAGCATACCAATAAAAGGGGCGCATTTAAAAGGTGTCGTCCAAGCCATGGATTTCTTGAAACAAAACAATGAACGAGTAGACGGAATCTCCGATTTCAAAAAAGAAATATTGGCAGCTGACAAAGATGTCATTGTAATTGGTGGAGGTGATACGGGTTCGGATTGTATCGGAACATCTAACCGTCACGGTGCAAAATCCGTTACCAATTTCGAGATCTTGAGCAAACCAACCGAAGGTCGTCCTCCTAATCAACCTTGGCCATATTGGCCGATGAAACTGAGAACAAGTTCCTCACATCAAGAAGGTGTGGAGCGGTTTTTCAGTATATCTACCAAGGAATTCAAAGGAGACAAAGAAGGGCGATTAAAGAGCCTTCAAACTGTTGAAGTTGAGTGGGTGTTCAAGGAAGGTGAAAGACCGGAACTAAAAGAAATTCCAGGAACAGAAAAGGAATGGAAGTGCGATTTGGCACTACTGGCACTTGGATTTACGGGTTCGGAGAAAACACTACCTGAACAGTTTGGTCTAGAAATGGACTTCAGGACAAACATTAAGGCTTCGATCAAGGATTATGCAACTAATGTTCCCGGAATCTTTACTGCTGGAGATATGCGTAGAGGTCAATCATTGATCGTTTGGGCAATTTCTGAAGGACGCCAAGCGGCACATCATATTGACACCTATTTAATGGGTAAATCCAACTTACCTTTAAAGGCCGAAGGCGATCTTCCTCGAATCTAAGATTAGATATAAGACTTGAGTATGCCATCAAAAATGTAATAAAATGCTGTAAATCAGTTAGTTAAATTCATATTCTTCATCTTGAGTTTAACAATATTTTTCACCTTTAAAATTCAATGATTTCCAAAACCCATACTTTCGAATTAATTAGCGCATCACTCTAAATGAAACTCAATAAATACAGTAAAACGGTCACTCAAGATCCAACGCAGCCAGCCGCCCAGGCAATGTTACATGCAATTGGACTTACCAAGGAAGATTTTTATAAGCCAATTATAGGGATTGCCAGTACTGGTTACGAGGGAAATCCGTGTAACATGCATCTCAATGACCTAGCAAAATTGGTCAAGGAAGGAACACAGAATGAAGATGTAGTTGGATTGATATTCAATACCATAGGAGTTAGTGATGGTATTTCAATGGGAACACCTGGAATGCGATATTCACTTCCTTCAAGAGACATCATTGCAGACTCCATGGAAACCGTTGTTCAAGCCATGAGTTATGATGGTTTGATCACTGTGGTAGGTTGCGACAAGAACATGCCGGGAGCATTAATGGCCATGATCCGATTGAATCGTCCAAGTATTCTTGTATATGGAGGAACGATAGATTCAGGATGTCATAACGGACAAAAACTAGATGTTGTTTCTGCTTTTGAAGCATGGGGATCCAAAGTAGCTGGAACCATGAGTGAGAACGAATATCAGAACATCGTCGAGAAGGCCTGTCCAGGAGCCGGAGCTTGTGGTGGCATGTATACCGCTAATACCATGGCTTCATCAATAGAAGCTTTGGGTATGGCACTTCCATTCAATTCTTCAAATCCTGCATTAAGTGATGAAAAGAAGAAAGAATCCAAAAGAGCAGGTGAAGCCATACGTTTGTTACTTGAAAAAGACATCAAACCTTCGGATATCATAACAAGAAAATCCTTGGAAAACGCCATCAGATTGGTCACTATCCTTGGGGGTTCAACCAATGCTGTGCTTCATTTCTTGGCTATTGCCCGTGCAGCACAAATCGATTTTACTTTAGAGGATTTTCAGAAAATCAGTGACAATACACCATTCTTGGCGGACCTAAAACCAAGTGGGAAGTACCTCATGGAAGATGTTCATGCAGTTGGAGGAATTCCAGCGGTCATGAAATATCTTTTGAAGAAAGGCCTGCTCCATGGTGACTGTCTAACGGTCACAGGGAAAACACTGGCCGAGAATTTGCTTGATGTCGAAGATCTGAAAGAAGGTCAAGATGTCATCAAACCAATAGAAGAACCTATCAAGATCTCTGGGCACCTCAGGATGCTTTACGGAAATCTGGCGGAAGAAGGCAGTGTCGCAAAGATCACTGGAAAAGAAGGCTTGAAATTCTCTGGCAAAGCAAAGGTCTTTGACGGTGAGTATGCTGCGAACGATGGGATTCGCGATGGGAAAGTAGAGAAAGGAGATGTCATAGTTATAAGATATGAAGGGCCTAAAGGAGGGCCAGGAATGCCAGAAATGCTAAAGCCAACAGCAGCAATAATGGGAGCTGGTCTCGGAAAAGATGTGGCTCTGATTACCGATGGGAGATTCTCGGGAGGTACGCATGGCTTTGTTGTAGGACATATTACACCAGAAGCTCAAGAAGGAGGCGCGATAGCCTTAGTTGAAGATGGCGATACCATAACAATAGATGCTGAAACCAATTCCATTGTGTTAGAGGTTACAGATGACGAATTAAAATCAAGAAAACAAAATTGGAAAGCTCCAGACCTTAAGTTCGAACGAGGAGTTTTATATAAATACGCTAAAACCGTTTCATCCGCATCAAAAGGGTGTGTAACAGACGAATTCTAATTCCTGCAAGGTCAGGATGATCATAAATCCGATTGAAGATTATGAAACAACAAACACAGACAATAGAAAAGAAAACCACAGTGAGTAAAGAACGTATTTCAGGAAGTGAAGCCTTGATAAAATGTCTTTTGGCTGAAGGTGTCGATATCTTATATGGATATCCTGGAGGCGCTATCATGCCAGTTTATGACGAATTATATAAGTACCAGGACAAGATCCATCATGTACTTACAAGACACGAACAGGGTGCCACGCATGCCGCTCAAGGCTATGCGCGTATTTCGGGTAAGGTAGGTGTTGCAATTGCTACTTCTGGACCTGGAGCAACCAACCTGATCACAGGAATTGCAGATGCCCAGATAGATTCAACACCAATGGTTTGTATCACAGGGCAAGTTCCTTCCCATTTATTAGGAAGTGATGCTTTTCAAGAAACGGATATCGTTGGTATTTCCACACCTGTAACAAAGTGGAATCACCAGGTCACCAAAGCTTCAGAGATTCCTGAAGTAATTGCCAAGGCCTTTTATATTGCCAAGAGTGGTAGACCAGGTCCGGTCCTGATAGATATCACAAAGGATGCGCAATTTGAAGAACTTGATTTCACATATAAAAAATGCACAGGCGTAAGAAGCTATAAGCCAGTTCCTGAGACCGATAAGGAAACAGTAAAAGAGGCTGCAGTCCTTATAAATAATGCAAAGAAACCAATGATCGTTTGGGGTCAAGGCGTAATTTTAGGAGAAGCCGAAAAAGAATTGACACAAGTCATCGAAAAGGCTGGCATACCTTCGGCATGGACGATTCTGGGCGCTTCGGCAATTCCAACATCACATCCGTTGAATATCGGAATGGTGGGTATGCATGGTAATTACGCCCCGAATATCTTGACTAACGAATGTGACGTCTTGATTGCCATAGGAATGCGATTTGATGATCGTGTAACTGGAAATCTTAAGACCTATGCCAAGCAGGCCAAGATCATTCATTTTGAGATAGATCCTGCTGAGGT
>JABDMQ010000049.1 GCA_013001365.1 Flavobacteriaceae bacterium | reverse complement strand
TTTTCTCAAGAATAACATCCTTCACTTGAGTGATAGGATCGATCTTCTTGTATTCCGCAACTTCGTCTTTAGTTCTGTAATGCTGGGCATCACTCATCGAGTGACCTCTATATCTGTAGGTCTTGAGTTCAAGAAAGGTTGGCCCTCCTCCTTTACGTGCTCTTTGTATGGCTTCATCGAATGCTTCTGCCACTTTCACAGGATTCATTCCATCAACAGGTCCACAAGGCATTTCATATCCTAGACCCAATTTCCATATTTCTGTATGGTTGGCAGTTCGCTCGACCGAAGTACCCATCGCATACCCATTATTCTCACAAACGAATACAACTGGTAAATTCCATAACATGGCCAAATTGAAAGTTTCATGCAACGAACCTTGTCTAGCGGCACCATCTCCGAAACAACACAAGGTTACGGCATCGCTTCCGTGATATTTGTCACCAAAGGCAATTCCGGCACCTAACGGAATCTGTCCACCAACAATGCCATGTCCTCCATAAAACCGATGTTCTTTAGAAAAAATGTGCATGGAGCCTCCCATACCATGAGATGTACCAGTAGCTTTTCCATAAAGCTCTGCCATAACGCGACGCGGATCCACTCCCATGCCAATAGGCTGTACGTGATTCCTGTAAGCAGTGATCATTTTATCCTTGGTAAGGTCCATGGCATGCAAAGCACCTGCCAATACTGCTTCTTGACCATTATATAAATGTAGAAACCCTCTTACTTTTTGCTGTATATAAACCGCTGCAAGCTTATCTTCGAACTTCCTCCAAAACAACATATCCTCGTACCATTTGAGATATGTTTCTTTTGTGACTTTTTTCAATCCTTTATTTTTTAAAAGCGAGTAACAAATGTAACATAATAGTCATTAAAGTAAAAATCTCTGCTTCTAAATTGAGTATTCGATTATTTGAGTAGCGATCTATCAAAGATCAAGGGTAATAAATCCGAAAGAGACCCAGACTTGGCGACCTTGCCAACGGTGCCCATGAAATAGATCTCAATTGGTTGTTCCTGCTTCACTTCGTATTCTGCAATGGCCTGCCTGCATGCTCCACAAGGTGGAACCGGTGTATTTGTTTGAGAATCTGCCGGTCCAGCAGTCAAGGCCATTTTCAGGATCTTGGCGTCAGGAAATTGCGCTCCAGCATAATAAATTGCTGTTCGTTCGGCACAGAGTCCTGATGGGTATGAAGCATTTTCTTGATTATTACCAGTAATAATTTCTCCATTGTCAAGCATCAATGCAGCTCCTACCAAGAAATTGGAATATGGTGCATATGCATTCTTTCTAGCTTTCTGGGCCGCTTCCATAAGTGACTTGACCTCATCTGGAAGTTCTTCAATGCCATCATATACAAGCAATATTGACTCAATTTTAACCTCTTTCATAATTGATATAATAATCTAAAATAGGAAACTCCTTAAAAGAAAAAAACTATTGCTTTAGAAACAATAGTCTTTTAAATGTTGTTGTGAAATTAGACCTACTAATATTCGCTATACTCCCCATCTCCAAAATTGAAGGTTAATGTGAAGCGTAATGTATTTTCCAATGGACTCTGAACCTTTGAGGCAGAGAACAAATATGACAGGTCTATATTAATGGTCGAATACTTGAATCCGGCACCCAATGCAAAGAACTTACGAGCTCCTTTTTCGTCACTTTCATTAAAGTATCCTGTTCTTAACGCAAATGAATCTTGATATTGGTACTCGGCTCCTAAGGCCCAGGTCCATTCCTTGAGTTCTTCACTGAATCCTCCTGGTGCATCTCCAAAGGATTGAAAAACACCGGAAATGAAACTGACATCATTGTCTTTACCTTCTACGATAATAGTTGGCTCATCAGTATCTTGTGTCATATCTCCGTCTGAATCCACGAAACCAAGAGTTGGAGGTGTCGGAACCAAGAGCTTAGCAAATTCTGCGGTCACTCCCAATTTATTGTACTCATCGAATATGAAGTCGAAGCCTCCACCTAATCTCAATGTCGTTGGTAAGAAGTTTTCTCGACCTGCATCATCGTACTTGATCTTTGGGCCAAGATTCTGTATAGCCCAACCTGCTCTCCATCGACCATTGAAATCACTTAAAGCCAATTCTTCAGTCTGGTAATATCCTGCTATATCCACAGCAAAAGAACCTGCCGCCTTGGCACTTTCATCAACTGCCTGGATCTTAAGGTCCGATCGCAAATAACGCAATGCTACAGCCATGGAGTATTGATCGCTTAAACGTAAAGAATACGATGCATCAATAGTCAATTCATTCGGTTTCTCGATCAAGGCTTCCGAGAATTCATCTTGGACTATCTCTATTTCACCTAAAGAGAAATACTTAAAACTCACGGCAAAGGCACTTCTGTCATCAATTCTATTGAAATAGGTGACGTTGCCTAAGAAGATGTCGTTTACCAATTTACTTAAGTAAGGTGTGTAACTAACGCCTATTCCTGATTTTGCTTCGGAGAATGCATATTTTGATGGGTTCCATTGCTGGGAGAATCCATCAACTGAGGTG
>JABDMQ010000038.1 GCA_013001365.1 Flavobacteriaceae bacterium | reverse complement strand
CTATTCTCTGTTCGCAATGACCGTTTCCAGCCATCGCTTACGCTGTCAATTCAATATGTCTATGAACGTTTTCTTTTACTTATATTCCGCTCTGAAGTACAAAGCGGGTGCAAATATAAAACTAACTTTAAATACCCACAACTGTTTTGAGAAGAATATTTGAAGAAAATATTGAAGTTATTAACAAGGATTTCCTATTTAAGTTTTTAAGGGATTGTACAACACTAATTTAAAGCATCGAATATTCTTGTCCTTGTTATATTACCTATTATCTTTGCAACCAAAATTTTAAATCAGATGATCAAGATTACTTTGCCTGATGGCAGTGTAAAATCATATAAAGAACGGACAACTCCTATTGATGTCGCTAAAGACATTAGCGAGGGTTTAGCTCGTAATGTCATATCTGCTTCTTATAATGGAGAAACTGTTGAAACAACAAGTGAATTAACGGAAGACGGTAATCTTATTTTATTTACTTGGTCGAATGATGAAGGCAAAAAGGCTTTTTGGCATTCATCTGCACATATCCTAGCACAAGCTCTTGAGGAATTATACCCGAATGTGAAATTATGGGTCGGCCCAGCTATTGAAAATGGATTCTATTATGATGTTGACTTAGGAGACGATACAATTTCTGATAAAGATTTCAAAAGAATCGAGGAAAAGATGATGGAGATCGCTCGAGGAAAACATGAATTTAAAATGAGGTCTGTTAGCAAATCCGAAGCGATTTCCTACTACCAAGACAAAAACGAATATAAAGTTGACCTTATTGAAAATCTTGAAGATGGTGATATAACATTTTGTGATCATTCGACCTTTACTGATCTTTGCAGAGGTGGGCATATACCCAATACTGGAATAGTTAAAGCCATAAAAATCCTTAGTGTGGCAGGTGCCTATTATAAAGGAGATGAAAACAATAAGCAATTGACAAGAGTTTATGGCATTTCGTTCCCAAAGCAAAAAGAATTAACTCAATACCTTGAACTCTTAGAGGAGGCAAAAAAACGTGATCACCGTAAGTTAGGAAGAGAATTAGGGTTATTCACTTTTTCTCAAAAGGTGGGTCAAGGATTGCCACTATGGCTTCCAAAAGGCGCTGCACTTAGGGAAAGGCTTGAGAATTTCCTGAAGAAGGCTCAAAAAAAAGCTGGCTATGAAATGGTCGTTACACCTCATATTGGTCAAAAAGAGCTTTATGTCACCTCTGGCCATTATGCGAAATATGGAGAGGATAGTTTTCAACCGATCCATACGCCGAAAGAAAATGAAGAGTTCTTGCTTAAACCAATGAATTGTCCACATCATTGTGAAATTTATGATAGCAGTCAATGGTCTTATAAGGACCTGCCGAAACGTTATGCTGAATTCGGAACAGTTTATAGATACGAACAGAGTGGGGAGTTACATGGCTTGACAAGGGTAAGAGGCTTCACGCAAGATGATGCACACATTTTCTGTACTCCAAACCAATTGGACAAGGAGTTCAAGGATGTCATTGATTTGGTATTATACGTATTTGGATCGCTTGGTTTTGAGAATTTTTCGACACAGGTCTCCGTGCGCGATCCTGAGAATCCCGAAAAATATATAGGTGACCCTGAGATTTGGGAAAAAGCAGAAAATGCCATCATTAATGCTGCTGAGGATAAAGGACTTGATTATCATATTGAAAAGGGTGAAGCGGCATTTTATGGACCAAAACTAGATTTTATGGTCAAAGATGCTTTAGGCCGACAATGGCAGCTTGGTACAATTCAAGTTGATTATAACCTGCCAAATAGATTTGAACTTACGTATAAGGGAAGTGATAATGAACTCCATCAGCCGGTTATGATACACCGAGCTCCATTTGGCAGTATGGAGCGTTTTGTTGCAATCCTATTGGAGCATACGGGAGGTAATTTTCCTCTTTGGTTAACCCCAGATCAAGCCATTGTTCTGTCAATAAGTGAGAAATATGAGAAATACGCTCAAAAAGTTTTAAATTTGTTAGAAAATAACGAAATTCGCGCCCTCGCTGATAATAGGAATGAAACTGTAGGCAAGAAAATCAGGGAGGCAGAGATCAATAAGATTCCCTATATGATCGTGGTCGGTGAGAATGAGGAAAACGAAGGGAAAATCACAGTAAGAAAACATGGTGGAGAAGATCTTGGCATGATAACTGTATCAGAATTTGCGAAGATTGTCGATACTGAAATTAATAAGACATTATCAACATTTGAAGTTTAACTAAATTTTACAACAATAGCAATACGTAGGAGAAGAAATCGAGGTCCCGCAAGAATCATTAAAGAGGACCAGCACAGAATTAATGAAAAAATCAGGGAAACTGAAGTTCGTCTTGTAGGAGACAATGTAGAAGTTGGAATTTACCCAATTAAAGAAGCATTGGCCATTGCGGACGACCAAGGGGTTGACTTGGTAGAAATATCTCCTAAAGCAGTACCGCCGGTTTGTAAAGTGATGGACTATAAGAAGTTTCTCTATGAGCAGAAAAAGAGAGACAAGGCCATGAAGTCCAAAGCTTCGAAAGTTGTTGTAAAGGAAATTCGTTTTGGTCCGAATACAGATGACCATGATTACGAATTCAAGAAAAAACATGCTGAGAAGTTTTTGAAAGACGGGGCAAAATTAAAAGCTTTCGTATTCTTTAAAGGACGTTCCATCGTGTTCAAGGAACAAGGTCATATTTTGTTGCTACGTTTAGCACAGGACCTAGAAGAATTTGGTAAAGTGGAGCAGTTACCGAAGTTAGAAGGTAAACGTATGATCATGTTTATCGCTCCAAAGAAGTAAAAAGCGAAATAATTAAATTAGGAAAAGATGCCTAAACAAAAAACAAAGTCCAGTGCCAAGAAACGATTCAAAGTTACAGGTTCTGGTAAAATCAAAAGAAAACACGCTTTCAAGAGTCATATTTTGACCAAGAAATCAAAAAAGCGTAAGCTTAAGTTAACTCATGACACCCTGGTGCATGACCATGACAAAAATAACATTAAAGGACAATTAGCCTTGAAATAGGCCTTGTGCTTTAGGTTCATTTAATTACAAACCATGCAGATGGCCAATAAAGTTCACAGATGTGGCGCCTACTGCAAAAAACAATTAAAATTATGCCAAGATCAGTAAACGCTGTAGCTCGCAGAGCTCGTAGAAAGAAAATCATTAAACAAGCCAAAGGTTACTTTGGTAGAAGGAAAAATGTATGGACAGTAGCAAAAAATGCTGTCGATAAAGCGATGTCCTATTCGTATAGGGACCGCAGAAACAAGAAACGAACATTTCGTGCCTTATGGATTACACGTATCAATGCTGGTGCGAGAGAACACGGAATGTCTTATTCGCAATTCATGGGTAAAGTCAAAGCCAATAACATTCAGTTGAACCGTAAGGTCCTAGCTGACTTGGCAATGAACAACCCTGAAGCTTTTAAAGCAATTATAGATAAAGTAAAATAAGGCCTTGCCTTAATTGTAAAACATATTTCGCTCTTGGAAACCCGATTCAATTTGAATCGGGTTTTTTTGTGCCGTTGAATAATTATGGAATATTGAAATAATCTGTATCTTTCTCGAACTAATCAATAAATCATCGAAAATGCAGTATTTAAAGTCCTTTGCGCTAATCTCTTTGTTCATGATATCAAGTGGTCATGCTCAAGAAAAAAAAGCCAAGTGGGATGTTTCTAATCCTGAAGGGGAATGGGATTTCAAAGAACATAAATTAATTACCGACGAAGGCACTTGGATGAATCTTGATGTGAGTCCTGATGGTTCCAAGATCGCATTCGATTTGTTAGGCGATATTTATATTATGCCTTCTACCGGTGGCAAAGCCAAGTTGCTTCGCGAAGGGTTGCCGTTTGAAATTCAACCTCGATTTAGCCCTGACGGAACAAGACTTTCTTTTACGAGCGATGCTGGTGGCGGCGATAATATATGGACGATGGATATTGATGGGACCAATGCCAAACAAGTCACTAAAGAAAGCTTCAGACTCTTGAACAATGGTATTTGGACGGTTGATGGAAATTATCTCATCGCTAGAAAACACTTTACTTCACAACGGTCATTAGGCGCTGGTGAAATGTGGATGTATCATAAGACCGGTGGCAAAGGCCTTCAGCTAACTAAAAGAAAGAACGACCAGCAAGATGTCAATGAACCTTCTGCATCACCTGACGGAAAGTATTTATACTATAGCGAAGATATGTACTCAGGAGGATTTTTCCAGTATAATAAGGATCCAAACAAACAAATCTATGTTATAAAACGTTATGATATGGAATCTGGCAAAACTACCACTATAACAGGTGGTCCAGGTGGTGCAGCACGTCCGCAAGTTTCACGTGATGGAAAAAAACTGGCCTTCGTAAAACGTGTGCGGACAAAAACCGTTCTATATATCCATGATCTTGAAACTGGTGAAGAGTGGCCAGTTTATGATAAGCTCAATAAAGACCAACAAGAGGCTTGGGCTATATTTGGAGTCTATCCAAATTTTAGTTGGATGCCCAACAACCAAGATATCGTGTTTTGGGCTGGCGGAAAAATCCATAAAGTGAATATCAATACCCTTCAGGTAACGAATATTCCATTTCAAGCTGAAGCAACCATCAAGATCGCCAAAGCTCTGGAATTTGATACACCAGTGTCACCAGATTCCTTTGATGCAAAAGTCATTCGTCATGCCACCACATCGCCTGATGGAAAGACCATGGCCTTTAATGCACTTGGTTATATATGGACCAAGAAACTGCCAAACGGCACTCCAAAGAGATTGACATCAGGTACGGACTTCGAATTTGAACCCTCCTATTCACCGGACGGAAGCCAAATTGTCTATGTGTCATGGAATGATCAAAATCTAGGAGCTGTTCATAAAGTTTCATCAAAAGGAGGAAATCCGACAAAACTCTCTAGCAAAAAAGGAAGCTACCGCATGCCTTCATTTTCGAGAGATGGAAAAAAAATCGTTTATGTTAAAGAAGGTGGGAACGGCGACCAAGGGCGAACATTTGCCAAGGATCCAGGTATATATACCATGAATGCTTCTGGTGGTAATGAAAAATTTGTAGTCAGAGAAGGTCAGTACCCGGTTTTTAGCAAGAACAATGATCGGATCATATATCAAAAGGGTGGTGTCTTTTTCGGTAACCTGACGAAGGAACTTAAGAGTGTTGACCTCAATGGAAAGGACTCAAAAGTACATGTAAAATCCAAATACGCTAATCGTTTAGTGCCAAGTCCTGACAATAAATGGATTGCATTTTCTCATCTTCATAAAGTTTACATATCACCATTGCCCCAGTCTGGCAAAACGTTGAATTTGGATAATAAAACTGCATATGTTCCAGTATCTCAAGTCTCAAAAGATGCAGGGATCAATATTCATTGGTCTAGAAATAGTGACCAAATAAATTGGACCAATGGTGATGAATACTTTTCTAATCCTATTTCAACGCGGTTCACATTCTTGAAGAATTCACCTGATAGCATACCTCCTATTACAGAAAAAGGAGTGAAAATAAACCTGACTTCTAAAACAGATAAACCATCAGGTACAGTTGCTTTTAAAGGTGCTAGAATCATAACAATGGATGGCGACAAGGTGATTGAAAACGGTACGTTAATCGTTAAGGGCAACAAGATCGAATCGATTGGAACTTCATCAATGAACATTCCTTCAAATGCGAAAGTCTACGATGTTGCAGGAAAGACCATTATGCCTGGAATTGTTGATGCACATGCACATGTAGGAGGCTTTAGAAGTGGTATAACGACTCAAAAGCATTGGCAGTTCTATGCTAATTTAGCATTTGGTGTCACAACATCTCATGACCCCTCAGCCAATAGCGAATCAATATTCGCGATGTCTGAACTAATTAAGAACGGGACCATGGTTGGTCCACGCCTCTACTCTACTGGATTCATCCTTTATGGTGCTGATGGTGATTTCAAGGCGGTCATCAATAACTTAGAAGATGCACGTTCAGCAGTGCGCAGGACAAAAGCTTTTGGGGCATTATCCGTAAAAAGTTATAACCAACCTCGACGAGAACAGCGTCAACAAGTTATTCAAGCGGCACGTGAAGAAGGCATATTCGTAGTTCCAGAAGGTGGTTCAACATTTTATCATAATATGACCATGATCATGGATGGCCATACAGGAGTCGAGCATAATATACCAGTGGCGCCCGTATACAAAGACATTAAAGAGCTGTGGAGTAATAGTAATACTGGTTACACTCCTACATTGGTTGTCAATTATGCTGGTCTTAATGGAGAATACTACTTCTACCAGAATGACGATGTATGGAAAAACCAAAAATTATTGAAATATACACCAAGAGGAATTATTGATGCTAGATCAAGACATGTTACAAAAGTGCCAGATGAAGAATATAAGAACGGTCATATCCTGACTGCTGAAACTTGTAAAGCATTGACCGATATGGGCGTTAAGGTAAATCTTGGTGCACATGGGCAATTGCAAGGTCTTGCTGCTCATTGGGAATTGTGGATGTTCGTGCAAGGCGGCATGACCAATATGGAGGCCTTAAAAGCAGCCACTATAAATGGTGCCGAATACATCGGCGCGGGAAATGACATAGGATCTCTGAAAGAAGGGAAATTGGCAGACCTGATCGTGCTTGACAAAAACCCTCTGGATGACATCCAAAATACGGAAACGGTTAATTACACGATGGTAAATGGACGCTTGTACGACACTGAAACCATGAATGAAATTGGCAATAATCCTAAATCAAGGACTTCATTTTATTGGGAAAACAACAAATACAACCAAGCTTTTAAATGGCATGAAGAAAGCCAGAGTTTTACGGTGCCTGGATGTGGTTGTCATTTAGGGCATAATTAATATGAGTCGAATAATTTTCGTCATGGGAGTATCTGGTTGCGGTAAAAGTACAGTCGGGAATTTATTGTCAGAAAAAACAGGGATTCCATTTTTTGATGGCGACGATTTTCATCCAGAATCGAACATCAATAAAATGTCGTCTGGAATACCTTTAACTGATGAAGACAGACAACAGTGGCTATTTAACCTAAATTTGCTTGCTCACGAACGTGCTCAAAAGTCAGGTGCCATTATTGCTTGTTCCGCACTTAAAGAATCTTATCGTAAAATACTCAGAAGGAATATTGAACCATCTGATTATTGGATAGTCCTAAAGGGATCCCAGGAAATAATCAGAAGGAGAATTTCATCACGTTCTGACCATTTCATGCCTTCTAATTTGCTACAATCGCAATACGATGTGCTCGAAATACCTGAATATGGGCTACATTTAGATATCGAAAAAACGGCTGAGGAATTGGTCGATATCATACTTAAAGAATTACATTCTTGAAAAGCGAATTTGGAATCATAGGATTAGGAGTAATGGGTAAAAGCCTTGCTAGGAATTTTTCAAGCAAAGGCTTCAATCTATCATTGTTCAATAGGCATGTTAGTGGCAAAGAGGAAAATGTAGCCAAAGAATTCATTAAAGTTCATGATGAATTAAGAATTTGCCAAAGCTTCGATGATCTGGAAAAATTTGTGTCATCTCTAGAGACGCCAAGAAAAATATTGATCATGGTCAACGCCGGTGAAGCTATAGATTCAGTTATATCCGATCTACTTGACTTCATACAACCTAATGACATATTGATCGATGGAGGTAATTCTCATTACAAAGCCACAAATCGACGCAAGAATAAGCTTAGTGAAGCTCATGTTCAATTTGTTGGTATGGGTGTGTCAGGAGGAGAAGAGGGTGCGCTTAAAGGTCCATCTTTAATGCCTGGGTGCGATCAACAGGCCTACTCGAAAATAGAACATTATTTAAAGGAAATAGCTGCCAAGGATTATGAAGGGAATCCATGCTGTCGATTTATTGGCAATGAAGGTGCAGGTCATTTTGTGAAGATGGTGCACAACGGAATTGAATATGCTGAAATGCAATTGATCGCTGAAATATATTCCATTCTCCGATACATCAATAAAATAGATCCGAATAACATATCAGAAATTTTAACTGATTGGAACAGGTCTGAAATACAGAATTATTTACTAGAAAGCACAGCGATTATATTAAAGAAAAAAACAGGTGATGACTATGTCTTGGATTCAATACTGGACCAGGCTTCGCACAAAGGCACAGGTGCATGGACAAGTATGGCTGCTGCCGAATTGGGCGTTCCATTTACAATGAGTACGGCAGCTCTAAATGCAAGATTCATTTCTTCACTAAAAGAAACAAGGGTAAAAATCTCGAAAGAAATTGAATTGAAAAGAGACGCAGAACCACTTGATCTTAATTCAATAAAACATGCGTATAAATTAGCTCGAATCGTAAACCACATTCAAGGGTTTATGTTAATTGAATCAGCATCTAAATCCTACAGTTGGAATATTGACTTGAAAAATGTTGCTAAAGTTTGGACCAATGGATGTATCATTGCATCAAAGCTTATGATTAAACTGGCAAATAATCTAGAAAAAGATTCCTCACTGATCGAGAATACGCTGATGTTCGATCAGGTAAAAATGAACTATACCGACTTGAAAAGAACTGTTTCAGGAGCACTACAAGGAAGTTTTCCAATTCCTTGCCTTTCAGAAAGCTTGAATTATATTAATGCTATAACCCAGGCCGATGGTGTTGGCAATTTAATACAAGCGCAACGAGATTTTTTTGGTGCACATACTTATAAATTAAAAGACGACCCAGAGGGACCGTCTCACCATACTGAATGGTCGAAATAATTCAATTATGACAACAACACTGCTTCTTTCGGTTTTTGCTGGTATTGCGGTATTATTAATTCTGGTACTTTATTTCAGGATTCAAGCCTTCTTATCACTATTAATTGCGAGCATAATTGTGGGCTTGCTTGCTGGACTTAATGGCATTGAAGTCATCCAGACCATACAAAAGGGTATGGCAGGAACCTTAGGGTTTGTGGCAACCGTAGTAGGTCTCGGTGCTATTTTGGGGTCTATTTTAGAGCATTCTGGAGGAACAAATGCCATAGTGAATTTCATGATCAGAAAATTTGGAGTAGAACGTGCACCTTCAGCACTTGCAATATCAGGTTTTGTTATTGCAATACCTGTTTTTTTCGATGTGGCATTTATTATCCTTGTTCCAGTTATTTATGCCTTGCAAAGACAAACCAGAAAGTCGTTGCTATTATATGCTATTCCTCTTTTGGCTGGATTAGCAACAACGCATGCCTTTATTCCGCCGACTCCTGGACCCGTTGCAGTAGCAGATATCATTGGTGCTCAATTAGGTTGGGTAATATTGATAGGGTTTATTGCCGGTATTCCGACTGTCATAGTTAGTGGTATACTTTTCGGGAAATATATTTCGAAGCGTATTCATATTGAGGCCCCAAAACTTGAGTCAACCAAGGATGAAAAATTAAAATTGCCACATGTTGGATTGGTCATTTCAATTATAGCGATCCCAATCATCATGATCTTGGTGAATACCACGTTCAAGGCCAATTTGTATCTCGCTGAGAATTACGAAGGTCTTGCAGCGCTATTTGAATTCTTGGGGCATCCCTTCGCTGCTTTGATTATTGCAAATTTGCTAGCATGGTATTTATTAGGAATTAGAAAGGGATATACTAAAAAGCAATTACTTGATATTTCTACGAAATCATTGGCGCCGGCAGGCGTGATTATTTTATTGACCGGAGCAGGTGGCGTTTTTAAACAAGTATTAGTTGACACGGGAGCAGGAAAAGTAATTGCTGAACTTATGGCTAACCTAGGTATGCCAATTATCATTTTTGCTTTTATCGCAGCGGCAATTATAAGAGTTATTCAAGGGTCTGCAACAGTCGCCATGATAACAGCAGCTGGATTAGTTTCTCCATTACTATCAGAAAGTTCTTTTAGTGGGCCAGAATTAGGGTGCATTGTAATTTCAATCGCATCGGGTGCAACAATACTATCGCATGTAAATGATAGTGGATTTTGGTTAGTGAATCAGTATTTAGGACTTACGGAAAAACAGACTTTTAAGTCATTGACTGTGATGACTACAATATTAGCCTTAACAGGATTTACGATGGCATTGCTTTTAAACTTCTTTTTTTAGGTTTTTATGTCGACTTATTTATTTCTTTGACCGCAGACCTGAACTCTTTCCAATTGATAAGATCATCTCCATCCTTATCATAGCCCTCAATAAGCTTTGATGTAACAATACCTCTTATGAAGCCATTGATCTCAGCTTGTTTCAGTAGTTTATATATCTCTCTTTTGGTAAGGGTTCCATTACCGTTCTTATCAAAGAAATCAAAGGCCTCTTCAGGGGTTTCGTAATGATTTATAATTAGAATCTGAATTTTCCGAAGAATCTTTTTCTTTGAAGCCATGCTCAAAAATTTTAAATGTTTGCTATTCCAATTTACGATAAAATAAGGCAATACCAATCCAGGGAACTAATTTTGATTCAAAAATTAATTCCTATACATCAAGAAACATGAAATTTAATTTTTAGGGGAATTATAAAAGTCTCATTTCAAGATACTAATTCAATGATGAAAAGCAATTGACCTTTAGTTATTTACCAGTTGGCTTAATACTTGGCCCAGGTTTTCCTGTTGGCTTAATGCTTCCTCCAACATCCTTTCCTGTTGGATCCATGTCTTCATTGAATTGTCCGGTTGGCTTAATGCTTCCACCAACTTCTTCTTCTTCTCTACCCATTGTGATTGTTTTTTACAGTTAATATTCTTCAATTTAGTAAAAAATCGTAATTAAAACTCTATAAATAACATATTATTAGCAAAAACATCAGCTCGAAATGTTGCTTAGTTCAGTTGTAATACGCGATGGTAGTGATAAAATTCTAGCCATCGGAATCGTGCATTGGGAAAATGTAGAAGGTGCAAATAAAAACTCATTTCAAGATTCATCCCTATAATCTTGAAATGAGAATTAATTGTTGAAGTTAAAGACCTGATTTATTTACCCGTAGGCTTAATACTAGGTCCAGGCTTTCCAGTTGGCTTAATACTAGGCCCTGGTTTCCCTGTTGGCTTGATACTTGCTCCAGGTTTCCCCGTTGGCTTGATACTAGGCCCTGGTTTTCCAGTTGGCTTGATGCTCGCTCCAGGTTTTCCTGTCGGTTTGATGCTTGGCCCTGGTTTTCCTGTTGGCTTGATGCTTGCCCCAGGTTTACCTGTCGGTTTGATGCTTGGCCCTGGCTTTCCTGTCGGCTTGATGCTCGCTCCAGGTTTCCCCGTTGGCTTGATGCTTGGCCCTGGTTTACCTGTCGGCTTGATGCTCGCTCCAGGTTTACCTGTTGGTTTGATGCTTGGCCCTGGTTTACCTGTCGGCTTGATGCTCGCTCCAGGTTTTCCTGTTGGCTTGGCACTACCACGTACTTCTTTTGTTTGTTTTCCCATTGTGATTATATTTTACAGTTAATTATCACTAATTTAGTGAAAAATTGTAACAATAACCCCCACCGCGCAACATATTATAAGGAAATATAATGCGTAAACTAACTGCAAAATGAACTTCAGCGCCTTTATAAAAGAGTGCCATAGGAAGGAGGTCACTAAGATGCTATCTATATATGTAGTCTCTTCTTGGGTTCTTATGCAGGTTTTATCCGTAATTGCTCAACCACTCGGTTTTTCTGATAAAGCAGTTACTTATTTAATAATTGGCTTACTGATCGGGCTCCCTATCTATATCTTTTATATTTGGAAATTCCATCTCAAGAAATTCGAAGGAGAACCGGTTGACCTGGATGGCGACGGTATTGTAGACAAAAGTATCTTTCATAGAATGTATTTCTCTGTCTTGGCCTTGGTCAGTATGTTTTCTGCCGTTGCGGTTGGATTTATCATTGAAATCAATTTCGGTCAGAAGGAACTGCCAGGATTTGGGTCAGACAATAAGATTGCAGTACTAAAATTCGGGAATAATACCGGGGATGAAAAATTCAATTCCATAAGTAAAATGACAACGGACTGGATAGTTCATGGAATAACAGAAAACCAGATCGCACAGGTCATCTCTCCTGAGGTCGTTGAAGATTATACTGAGATCCTGCAGGCCTCAACCGCATCAATGGTTGCGCAAAATGTCGTGAACGACTATTTCAATCCAGAAAAAATAATTTCTGGGAATTTCTATTTGAAGGATAGTACACTTTTATTTCAATCTTCAATTACTGATGGTAAACTAGATGAGACCCTGATCTCTTTTCCACCAATTGAATGTGACTCGAAGGACCCTTTGGTTTGTATTGAGGAATTGAAACAAGTTATTTTAGGGTTCTTGACTGTTCAAGATAAAGAAGAGCTAAATCTTCAGTCTCAATCCCTTCCTCCAAAATTTGAAGCATTCCAATATTTGATTGAGGCTAAATCCTACCCTAATGATTCAGATGAATTCATAGAATTAGTGAACAAAGTGATTGAAATAGACAGCAATTACTTCGAACCACAGGTATTAAGGGTTTCCTATTATTATAACAAATTTGAATTCAAGACGGCAGATTCCTTGGTCAAGACCATTAATCTCAGTTCCAATAATAGTTCAAGGCAAAAAAATCTTCTGGATTTCCTCGAAGCCCTTGTTTTAGGTCAAAATGACCGGATACATGAAACCGGAGTCAGAGAGTATAATCATGCTCCTTTTGACTGGGAATCAAACACCTCAACTATGGTTACTGCACTACAATTCGTCTATAAACCGAAGGCTGTTGATTCCATTTTTGAGGCAATCCCTATGAAAGGAATGGACTTGGAAAACTGCGCACAATGCGGGAATAGATATTTAGTAAAAGCCTGGGCTGATCTTGAACTGAAACGTTATGGCAAGGTCATAAAACTGCTTACTCCGTTTGCAACTAAAAATGACTATCAGTATTTAAAGCGACCATTAATGACGGCCTATATTAAATCTGGTAATATGTCTGCCGCTGAGGAAATCCTTAACAGATTGCAAGTGACTACCGAGCCGGAAGAATGGAAAAGTAATTTCCTATACGAAGCCAAAGTCATGTTGTTGGTTAATAATAGTAATAAAGCCAACGAATATTTTGACAAGATCCTGGAGACCGAAGCCAATGACAAGACCATTGCTTTACATGCAAATGCGCTTTATTATAAAAACGATTATTTGAAAGCAGAACCAATCCTACGGCAAGCACTCTTAGGTGATCCCGAGAATTATGAATTAATGGCAAAACATGCCATTGCCATGTCCAAGAATGGTAAGCTTGAAGAAGCAAATGCACTTATTACTAAAATGGATGGTATGCGTCAAGATTATCAATACGGTGAAATAGACTATGCGGCGGCACTTTATTATGCAGCTTTAGAAGATGAAAACCGAGTTCGCAGACATTTATTAAAGGCTGTATCAGATGGCATGCGATATCGTGCAGATAAATTCCATAACGATCCTGACCTGAAAGAATATTTCGAACTAGAAAGCTTTAAAGGCATTTTAAGGTTTTGGCATTAGTCTAAATCTTGGTAAATATCATATCTTTAAGAAAATAATCAATTGACCTAACATGAGTAGATTAAAGAATGCCTATGCCATCTTGATTGGCGTAGGAGATGACCTCCCAGATACTGTTAAAGATGCCGAAGCAATCCATTCAATATTATCAGATGAAAACTTTGCTGGTTATGACCCAAAGAACATTTATCTGCTTACCAACCAAAAAGCCGATCGCAAAGGTATTTTGGAGGCCTTTGACGATATCATAAAAAAATCGGACGAGAACTCTTCCATAATGCTATTTTATTCAGGCCATGGAGGAAATTATTCCGAAAACACGTTTCTTGAAGCTCAAGGTGAACCTCTAAAACCAGATGAAGAGAACCGCCAATTCTATTATTTAGTTCCTAATGGTTTCGACCCTGAAAAATATGAGGAAACTTGGGTGAAATCAGAGGAACTAAGGGAAAAGATAGCTCAGATCAATTCGCGACGTCTTGTCTTTTTCCTTGATTGCTGCCATGCAGCAGGAATGACTCAAGAGGTAAAGAATTTAAGGGACGCTAATTCTCCGAATGATTTTACACAACCAGACGGTCTTGCGCAGAAAATTGATGACGGTAAAGGCATGTCCATTGTCTCATCATGCAGGGAAGATCAGAAATCCTATATTATGCCAGGCGATGATAATAGTCTATTCACCACGTGTCTCCTAGAGGTACTTAAGGGGGAACATAAGAATTATTTCATCGAGCCATATGTTAGAATCTCTGAAGTAATCCAATATATTTTCAGGGAAGTACCAGAACGTTATGCTGAGCAAAGGCCTTATGCCAATTTGCAGATCTATGATGACTTCATCATGAGCTATATACCGGAAGAGCTTCAAGCTAAGCTTTCTCCACATGCAAATATTGTGCAGGTTCCAGAAGCCCAGAAAAGCATCAAGGAAGATGTGGTCACTACCTTTAGGGAAACTGAGAATGCCAATAATGTCCTGTTGTTCATTCATGGGTTTTCTGGCGAAGCAGCAAGTACCTTTGGCGAAACACCGAATTTATTGATGGCTGACAAGCGATTTGATGGTTGGGATATGTTCCCTTTAGGCTATTCAGAGAATGTTGACCCAGAGATGGGAAAAGAAGTTTGGGGGTCACTTACAGATATTGCCAGGGTATCAGATTTTTTAAGTACTTCCATAAAATTCAAATACGAAAAATACGATAGAGTTGCATTGGTAGCCTATAGTCTTGGTGGTTTAATAGCCCAAAGAGCAATCTTGGACCTCGATAAAGAAAACCGCGAACGTATTAGCCATGTCTTGCTTTTTGGTGCTCCAAGTAATGGCATGCCTAAAGAGGCACTCAAGAAGCTATGGAACAATAAACTCAAAGGTCTAGGCGAAGACAGACCTTTCATAAAGACCTTACGAAGTGATTGGAAAAAAACCTTTGCCGATGGTTATCCGTTCAGCTTGAAAGTCGTAGCAGCGTCTCAAGATGAGTTTGTGCCAGCTAAATCGTCAACAGGACCTTTCGATAAAGAACATTGCCATATGATCTCAGGCAGGCATTTAGGAATGGTCAGCGCTGAAGACGAGAACAATGATGCTTTTAACTTGATCATAAACACCTTGACTGATAACGATTTCTATAATCAATTCTCAGATGAAGAGGAGATAAATATCCTACTTGGAGAATATGATGCGGTCGTTCGGACTCTTATGCCAAAACTTGATGAATTGGACAAACGGGGTCTTGCAAAATTGATATTTGCATTGGAAGGGCTCGATCGTTCCGAGGAAGTCCTAAAGTTACTCCATGATCATCCGTTGGCAGAAAATAATTCAGACCTTCTCGGGATTGTTGGTGGTCGATACAAACGTAAATACCTGACTAGTTATGATGCCAAAGATGGAGCTGAAGCCTTCAAGTTCTATGAGCAAGCTCTTAAAATTGCTGAGGAAAAAGGTGATCATAAGCAGATTTACTACCATGCCATCAACTTGGCATTCTTAAGTCTGATCATTCATGAAGATCATTCAGAAATGACCAGGTTTGCAGAAATGGCAATGGATTCGATTGCGCATGACAAATTCCCAAGCCTCTGGAAAAATGCAACCATTGGAGAAGCCAAGTTATATCTTGCTGATTTTGATGCCTCTAAAGAACATTATGCAAAAGCAGCCGAAAAAGCAGGAATCCGTGAAAAGATATCCATTCATACGAATGCCTATGCGGCCTATACAAGCCTCATGCAAACGGATGATCCGGATGACGATTTCATCAAGTTCTTGAAAGAACATTTTTTATCGTAACTTTTATTAAAGCTATTTAGAATGCGAAAATTCAAGAAAGGAAATCCACCAGATGTCACATATCAGTTAGCAAGAAAAAAGCCAATCCCCATTAAATGTATACAAATAGATGAACCATTTACTGTAGAGACCATGGAAGGGCTCATGAAAGGCAAGAAAGGAGATTGGTTAGTTATAGGCATACATGGTGAAATGTACCCGATTGATAATGACATCTTTGTTAAGACCTATGATTTAATTGCTGAAAAATGAGAATCAATAACAAGGGAATCTATTCAACATTTGGAATCATTATTAGTTTACTAATAATAACAATGATTCTTTTCTTCAATAAAGTCGATAATTTGAAAACCACGATAATCGACCAACAAACCCAAATCGATTCCTTGAAATCAAAAAATCAAACGAATGAATCTGTTCAAGAAGAGAGCACCAGGGAGAAAACTCAGATTAGCAATCAGGAAAATCAAAGTGAGACCAGTGAAGATCTACTTTGGGATACCACCAAGAAAATTGACACCTTCGATGCCTATTTAGAATTCATAAAATCAGAAGGTCTAGAAGGCAAGCATAAAAAAAATGCTATCCAACGATTATTTGAATTAGGGATTTCAGGTTGGATGTACTCTGGGCGTACAGAAAATGGTGAGATTTATTCTAATGACCAGCTTGTAAAAGTAACTTGGCGAAATAATTCCAGTCAAGATCTTGATGATACACTGCCAGAATTAGGAGACATTGTTGCGTTAAAATCCCAGGAAGCCAGGCGCACCTATCCTGACTTCTTGCCAAGATCCAATCAAAATGGAATTTGGCCATTGGGCAAATCAGCTTATGTCATTGATGTAAGAATGGAAGGAAAAACCGCAGTTATTTTAAAAGTAGTTTATGAACGGCCATAATATTAGATACTATGTAGGAGTAGCCTTGCATAATTCTAGAATAAAAATTGTTTTATTTTACTGATTATCAAGCTATTGAAATAAACCCATTATTTCTTTAAATTGGTAATGAGAAAATTTGCTATCTTAATCCTTAATTAATCAATCCGTATAACTAAAAACTGCTGATCAACATGTCAAAAGAAACTATTTTCATAAGCTATTCCCGTGATGATACGGATTTTGTAATGAAGCTTGCTACAAAACTCCGAAATGCTGGTGCCGATATATGGCTCGACCAATTAGATATAGCAGTTGGTGAAAACTGGGATATGGCCGTTCAAAATGCCCTTAAAGAATCTGAGAATTTCTTGATCGTTTTATCCAAGTCTTCCGTGGCATCCAACAATGTCATGGACGAAGTAGGTTATGCCTTGAGTGAGAACAAAAAAGTCGTTCCTGTTTTGATGGAAGAATGTGAAATTCCATTCAGGTTGCAAAGACGTCAATTTGCAGATTTGACCGGAACAGATGATGTAAAAGGTATGAAGACCTTAATTAGTGCCTTAGGACTTGATTCTTCTGTTGCAAAGAAGTTGATTGATGATGATCCTAAACCGGAACCAAAACCAGAACCAAAACCGGGCCCAAAGCCAGATCCAAAACCGGATCCAAAACCGAAACCAGATCCAATACCGCCTAAGCCGAAAAGCAAATTGCCTATCTATATCGTTGCTGGAATTGCAGCAATTGCAGCAATCGTTTTTGCGTTCAAGGATAAAATATTCCCTAACCAAGATCAAATTGCATGGGATACTACCAATATTGGTAATAACATACAGATCTATGAAAAATATCTTACTGATTTTCCAGAGGGAGAATTCGTAACAGCAGCCAAGGACAGTATTGCCAAGAAGAAGAAACGTATTGAAGATAAGCTGGACAATGATGATTGGCAGGTTGCTTTAGACACTGGAACAGAAGTTGGATTTGAATTATACAGGAATAATCATCCAGCAGGTATTCATATTGACAAGGTTGATGGTAAAATTGTTGAAGTAAAAAATCGCGATGCAGACGATGCTGCATGGAATATAGCAACTTCAGCAAATAGCGTAAGGAGTTATATCGACTATGTGATGAAGGACATGGCGGGTAAAAGCAAAATGAATGATGCCATTACCAATCTTAAAAAAGAAGGTAAAGAAGGCTGGTTGTATTCCGGCACAAGTTCTGGCAGTGGATTGATATTTACAGTTGTAAAAGCTGTTGATGGCCGAGAAATAGATTCTAGGACCATTCCTAAAACTGGCGATATTGTTAAAGCCAAGGAATCAAGAAGGACTTATAATAGTTTATCAGGAGGTCAGGCTGTTGGTAGTCAGGGTAGGTCTGTTCCTAGGAATTCATTGGCCTATGTTAACAATGCTACTGTTCTAGGAAATGCTGTATTTCTGCAGATTGTATATTGAGATAAAAACCATTTAAAAAGAGACATCTAGAAAAGCAGGGAGCTATTAAGTTTTCTGCTTTTTCTTTCTTGCGGCAGGAAAAAGTACATTGTTCAGTATCAAACGATATCCAGGAGATGTTGGATGTAGTTCCAGTTCTGTTTTTGGGTCTCCTACCCTATGTGTATAGTCTTCAGGGTCATGTCCACCATAAAACGTAAAGAAACCTTTTCCTTTAATGCCATGGATGTACTTTGCTTCACCATTGGTCTTGTTCTCACCCATTACTAGCACATTCGATTTTATCTCTTCCCTGGCAAACGATGTAGTCTGCCCCATGAATCCCTTGACCAAGGCGGTATGGTTCTGACACAACATTGTTGGAATGGGATCCCATTTTGCAGAGAAATCCATCAAACTAAAGTAATCTGTCTGTTTAGGTATCCGTCGTCTCTGTGTCATATCTATCGACGAGAATTCGTAAACCATGGGACTACGTTCCAGGATAAAATCCGTAAAGGCAAATGTATTGCTGTAGTTGATCTTGCTCTGGTAGTTAGCATCGCTCCCATCGCCATCAAACATAGGTTCACAAATATCTATTCCCTCGGCGGCCATGGCAATGTCAAAACTATCTGTAGCGCTGCACATGGCAAACATGAATCCTCCTCCTATAACATAATCACGAATTTTCAAAGCGACATCTAGTTTTGCTTCAGACACCTTATTATACCCTAATTTCGTAGCCAAGGCTTCTGCATTTTTCTTTTCTTCTATATACCATGGTGCCGACCTGTAGGCCCTATAGAATTTACCATATTGCCCTGTAAAATCCTCATGGTGAAGATGTAGCCAATCATAGAGAAGCAACTCATCGCTCAAGACTTTTTCATCGTAAACCGTATCGTAAGGAATCTCGGCATAGGTCAGTACCATGGTCACCGCATCATCCCACGGCTGTTTTCCATTAGGCGTATAGACCGCTATTTTGGGTGCTTTTTCAAGAATAACAGCTTCCATGTTCTTGCTAGGGCTACTAATTTCCGTGAGAATTGCTTCGGCTGCAGAATTTGAAAGTACTTCAAAAGAAACACCTCGAATTTGGCATTCTTTTTTAATTTCTTCAATGTCAGGTAATAAAAAAGAGCCTCCTCGATAATTGAGTAACCATTTGACCTTTTGCTGTTTCTCCAAGGTCCAATAAGTAATGCCGTAAGCTTTTAAATGATTTCTCTGACTTTCAGCATCCATAGGTATCAGGATATAGGATGCGAAAGAATTAATGCTAAATAGCAGGAATAGGAATAGGGCCATCTTCTTCATAGGTTGAAGATACTTAAAAATATCTCCTGCAAGAAATGTTTAAAGTAATATTAACGATTAGAAAGGCACCTCGTTATCGTCGTCAAGGTCATCCGCTGGCCCGAATGCTTCATCCGTTGTTGGGAAGGTTTCTGGCTTGAATGTATCATCATTAGCCGCATTCATCTTACTATGGAACTCGAATGGTGAATCAAAATCATCAAGGTTGTCGAATTTACCAAGATGTGCGATGAATTTCATTCTAATGGAATCCAATCCACCATTTCTATGCTTGGCAACAATAAATTCTGCTTGGCCTTCTGTAGGTGATCGATCTTCATCATCCCATTCGTCGATCTTGTAATATTCAGGTCTATAAATAAACGATACAATATCTGCATCTTGCTCAATTGCTCCAGATTCACGAAGGTCAGAAAGCAAAGGTCGTTTACTACCACCTCTGGTCTCTACTGCACGAGATAACTGAGACAAAGCAATAACAGGAACACTAAGTTCTTTAGCCAAGGCTTTAAGGTTCCTTGATATCGTAGAAATTTCCTGCTCTCGATTACCGCCTTTTTGACTGCTTCCTGATGTCATTAATTGCAAATAGTCAACAATTATTAACTTAATACCATGCTGAGATGACAATCGTCTGGCCTTCGCACGTAGATCGAAAATTGATAGTGAAGGTGTATCATCAATAAACAGTGGGGCTTTCTCTAGTCCCTTGACCTTTACATTGAGTTGCTCCCATTCATGTTTTTCTAAACGTCCTGTTCGCAATTTTTCAGAAGATAGTCCAGTCTCACTCGATATTAATCTCGTTATCAATTGAACCGATGCCATTTCCAAAGAGAAAAATGCTACAGGTATATTTTGATTGACGGCGATATTCCTTGCCATCGATAATGTTAATGCCGTTTTACCCATACCAGGCCGAGCTGCAATTATTATCAGGTCGCTTTCCTGCCAACCGGATGTGAGTTTATCAACTTTATCAAATCCCGATGGCACGCCACTCAATCCTTCTTTATTGGAAATATCTTCGATCTTCTTTTTTGCCTGGATGACCAAACTTTGAGCAGTCTCACTAGACTTCTTAATGTTGCCTTGGGTCACTTCATACAACTTTGCTTCTGCATTGTCCAAAAGATCGAAAACATCCTTTGTTTCATCATAAGAATCCTCTATGATCTCACTTGAGATCTTGATCAGACTCCGTTGTATGAATTTCTGGAGTATTATCCTGGCATGAAACTCGATATGAGCTGATGAAGATACCTTTTGAGTGAGGGAAATCAGGTAAAAATCACCACCTACTATATCCAGCTTCTGATTTTTCTTAAGCTGGCTAGAAACGGTTAATAAGTCAATAGGTTCACTATTTTCAAATAGCTGGAAAATAGATTCAAAGATATGTTGATGGGCCTCTTTGTAGAAGGCTTCAGGGCTTAATATATCAATTACCTCATCGACACCTTTCTTGTCAATCATCATCGCTCCCAACACAACTTCCTCTAAATCAAGTGCTTGCGGAGGTATTTTCCCTCGTTCGAGATTAATTAGAGTGCTTTTATCAACTTTAAAGCCTTTTATTTGGTCGGGTTGTTTCACTTGAGCGAATGTAGAGAATTTGTAATAATTATGTTAAAACAAGACATTTTCATTGTCCACTATAAGTTAACAATTAAACTGTTAATAACTCGAAAAAATTGTTAACAAGCATAAAAAAACCTGAAGCACTTACTTCAGGTTTATAATGTTATGTGATGTTTAAAGGATTAGCCTTTATAAACTCCCATATCTAAATATTTTTCCATTCGTTGTTTCACCAATTCTTTTGGTGATAAGTTTTTAAATTCTTCATACGATTTTGCAATCGTATCCCTAACGGTCAAGAATGTCTTTTCACGATCGTTATGAGCACCTCCTAATGGTTCTTTTATGATCTCGTCTACCAATTTCAATTTCTTCATGTCGGTAGCAGTTAACTTCAATGACTCCGCTGCCTGCTCCTTGAATTCCCAGCTTCTCCATAGGATCGAAGAGCAGCTTTCAGGAGAAATAACGGAATACCAAGTATTTTCTAACATAAGAACCTTATCTCCTACTCCTATACCTAAAGCCCCACCAGAAGCTCCCTCACCAATTATTACGGTTATTATGGGCACCTTGAGCCTTGTCATTTCAAGAATATTCCTAGCAATGGCTTCTCCTTGTCCTCTTTCTTCGGCTTCCAGTCCAGGGTAAGCTCCAGGAGTATCAATTAACGTTACAACTGGAATGCCGAATTTCTCGGCAGATTTCATTAACCTTAAGGCTTTCCTATAGCCTTCCGGATTGGCCATACCAAAATTTCTATATTGCCTTGTTTTGGTATTGAAACCTTTCTGCTGCCCTACGAACATGTAACTTTGATCACCTATCTTACCAAGTCCCCCTATCATCGCTTTATCATCCTTTACACCGCGATCGCCATGGAGTTCTAAAAAGGTGTCTCCACATATTGCATTTATATAATCAAGAGTATAAGGCCTATTAGGGTGTCTTGATAACTGAACTCGCTGCCATGCCGTAAGATTTTTGTAGATTTCTTTCTTTGTTTCGGCTAGTTTTTTCTCGATCTGCTTACAAGTCTCTGTAACATCTACATCACTCTCTTCTCCTATCAACTGGCATTTTTCCAGTTGGTCTTGTAGATCCTTTATTGGCAATTCAAATTCTAGATATTCCATAGAATATACCTTTTATTAGTTGATTAGTTAGTTGGTACAAATATAAAAACTTTAAATAGGAAAGGTCAATTAGTAGCCTTCCTTTTTAACGCTCCTGAATTCTTGATAATACCATTAAGAAGAACCGTTGTAATAATAAGTATTGCTCCAATATAGAATTGATGACTCATTTTCTCCTTTTCTGGAAAAAGAAGCAAGGCGAGCAAGATGCCATAAATAGGCTCTAGATTATAGGTAAGCACTACAGAATATGGGCTTATATATCGCATTACGTAAACAGCTGCTATGAAAGCATACGCCGTACAGACGGAAGCCAGAATGAACAAGTAACCATAATCGCTTGTACTTAAAATGAAGAACTCTTTTGAAAACCCTCCTCTTGAAAGCTCAATGAAAATAGTAATGAATATTATTCCACCTATGAATTCATAAAATGAAATGGTCGTCGCTGAATGCTGTTCCTGGAATTTACCATTGATCACTGCAAACAAGGAGGATAGAAAAGCAGAAACAATTCCGAGAACAATCCCCGTTAAGTATTTCATTTCACTCTGTGTTATTATCGCAACACCTATGATAACAAGTATACCAAATAACATTTCATACCAAATGACTTTTCTCCGATATATCAAAGGCTCAATAATGGAGGCGAAAAAAGCACCTGTAGAAAACATGGACAATGCAATAGAAACATTTGCTTCGTCAATGGCGCCGAAGAAAGTGATCCAATGCAGCGCAATTATCACACCAGCCAAAGAGAATCTTAACATGAACTTGAAGCCAATCTTGATTCTGATTCCCTTTATCTTAATGTAGAGATACATCAGGGCTAATGCTATTACCATTCTATACCACACCAAGGGTATTGCAGTAATTGTGATTAACTCTCCGAGAATTGCCGTAAAACCAGCAATGAATACCAAGAAATGTAAATGAAGGTAATTCTTGAGTTTAACGTTTGGCATTATATAGAAGGTAAATAGCTAAAATACCAAATAGTGCATTAGGAAACCAAACTGCAATTATAGGTGAGAAATCGGACTGCTCTGCCATAACACCAAATACCTTATCGAAAAACACGAACACCATTGCAATAAAAATTCCAAAGGCTAAGTTAACACCCATTCCTCCCCTACGTTTAATAGAAGAAACAGCAACAGCAATAATAGTTAGAATGTACACAGAGACAGGTAAGCTCCATTTCCTGTATTTAACAACTTGATATCTTCCAATGTTCGAAGAGCCTCTTAGCTGTTCTTTTTTAATGAATTTAGTAAGTTCAATATAATTCAAGGTTTCAGCAATATATTCAACTGGCGTAAGATCCTCAAGATCAAAGGTGAACAAGGTATCCTTTCGTCTCTCAGATTCCCATATATCTTCATTTTCACCAATTGTTCTTTTTAAATAATTAATAAGACGATAAGTGCTGTCTTTTTCGATGTAACGAATATTGTTGGCAGAAATCTTATACTCTAATCTATTACCATCGAAGTGTTCTAAGGTAAAGTTGGTTCCTCTTTTATCCTTGATATTGAAATTGCTAACAAAGATGTAATCGTTATCATTTATCTGTCGATAAACATTTTGATTTTGTCGGTCCTTTCTTCCTTTCTTGAAATACTTGTATTCAAACTCATTGAATCCTTTGCTCGCCATTGGTGCCAAATACATTCCCAAGATCAATGCGAAGGTAGCAACAATAGTGGCCCCGATTAAATAAGGCCTCAAGAATCTTGAGAACGAGACCCCTGAACTCAAGAATGCGACCACTTCTGTATTATTAGCAAGTTTGGAAGTAAACCAAATTACAGATAAGAAAAGAAATAATGGGAATAGTAGATTGGCAAAATAAACAGTAAAATCCAGATAATACCCAGCAATTTCTCCAAAGGGAACTTCATTGGCCAGCATCTTGTCAATCTTCTCAGCAAGATTAACGGTTATACCAATCGGTATGAACAGGAGAAGAAGCATCAAGAATGTGACCAAATAACGCTTCAATATGTACCAATCAAGTATTTTCATTTAAAGTCTTTTGTTCATTTTTTTCACCATCTGGTCTTTCCATGTCTTAAAATCTCCTGAAATGATTTTTTTTCTTGCTTCCCTGACCAACCAAAGATAAAACCCTAGATTATGTATCGTTGCAATCTGTTTGCCAAGCATCTCATTTACGGAGAACAAATGCTTGAGATAGGCTTTTGAATATTCAGTATCTACAAACGTATAATTCATCTCATCTATTGGTGAAAAATCATCTTCCCACTTCTTGTTCTTGATGTTAATGGTCCCATCTGCTGTAAAAAGCATCCCGTTACGCGCATTACGAGTTGGCATAACACAATCAAACATATCTATTCCTAACGCTATGTTCTCCAGAATATTGATTGGCGTACCTACACCCATTAAATATCTAGGTTTGTCTTCTGGTAAGATATCACAAACGACTTCTGTCATGGCATACATTTCTTCAGCTGGTTCTCCCACAGAAAGTCCACCAATTGCATTGCCTAAAGCACCAGAATTAGCTATGTACTCAGCAGATTGCTTTCTTAGATCCTTATAGGTGCTACCTTGCACTATAGGGAAAAAAGCCTGAGAATGATCGTATTTGAGAGGTGTTTTATCTAAATGAGAGATGCAACGATCCAACCATCTATGGGTCATATGCATGCTCCGTTTTGCATAATCATAATCACATGGGTATGGTGTACATTCATCAAAAGCCATGATGATATCTGCCCCTATGCTCCTCTGTATCTCCATGACATTCTCGGGTGTGAACATATGCATACTACCATCAATATGCGACTTGAATTTCACTCCTTCTTCCTTTATCTTTCTGTTGGCAGATAGAGAATATACTTGGTAACCACCAGAATCTGTTAGGATATTACCGTCCCAATTCATGAATTCATGGAGACCACCTGCTTGCTCGAGGATTGGAATTTGAGGCCTCAAGAAAAGATGGTAGGTATTCGCTAATATGATGTCTGGCCTAATGTCATTCTTCAACTCTCTTTGATGCACACCCTTAACGGTTGCAGCTGTTCCAACCGGCATGAAAATAGGAGTTTCGATGGTGCCATGGTCAGTGGTTATGGTCCCTGCCCTAGCATTGGTTTTGAGATCTTGCTTTTCGAGATTGAAAATCATTGAGAATATCGTGAGCGATCAAAGATAAATAACTAAAATTCATTACTTCCTTAATAAAATCAAAATTGTTAGCAATTCAATCGTTTTCGTTAATAAGTGCCGACTTACTCCTTTTGAGAAGGCTCGTCAAAAAACTATTTTTGATGCTTTAATAACAAACAATAATTAATGGCAGATATTAAACAATTAGAAGACTTGGTCGTTCAAGTTAGAAGGGATATCCTAAGGATGGTGCACAAAGTGAATTCGGGACATCCTGGAGGATCTTTGGGCTGTGCCGAATTCTTTGTGGCTCTTTATAACGAAATAATGGACCGAAAAGATGGATTCGATATGGATGGCAAAGAAGAAGACATTTTCTTCTTGTCCAATGGTCATATATCTCCGGTTTATTATAGTGTCCTTTCTCGTTCGGGTTATTTTCCAGTGGATGAGCTTAACACCTTCAGACTGATCAATTCGAGGTTACAGGGTCATCCAACAACGCATGAAGGTTTGCCTGGAGTGCGCATTGCATCTGGTTCCTTGGGGCAAGGCATGTCTGTTGCATTGGGCGCGGCTCAAACTAAGAAACTCAACAACGATGCTCATTTAGTGTATAGTCTTCATGGTGATGGAGAGCTTCAAGAGGGACAGAATTGGGAGGCCATAATGTATGCTGCAGGTAACAAGGTCGATAATATTATTGCTACTATTGATCTCAATGGGCAACAAATTGATGGTGCAACTGACGATGTACTGCCAATGGGAGACCTTAGAAGTAAGTTCGAAGCATTCGGTTGGGATGTACTGGACATCGAAGAAGGAAATAATATCGAGGCCATACTGATCGGGATGGCCAAGGCCAAGTCCATGACCGGAAAAGGAAAACCAATTTGTGTACTGCTTCATACGGTAATGGGTAATGGTGTTGATTTTATGATGCATACACATGCATGGCACGGTAAAGCACCTAATGATGAACAACTGGCTATTGGATTAGCCCAAAATATCGAGACAATTGGAGACTATTAATAGAACACTTCCAGAAATGAAAACATATACCAACTCAGGAAACAAGGATACACGATCTGGATTTGGAGCAGGATTAACAGAATTAGGAAAGATCAACAAGAATGTTGTTGCCTTATGTGCCGACCTTATTGGTTCATTGAAAATGGATGAATTCAAGGCCAATCATCCTGAGCGATTCTTTCAAGTAGGAATTGCAGAAGCGAATATGATGGGATTAGCGGCTGGTATGACGATAGGTGGGAAAATTCCATTTACTGGAACTTTTGCTAATTTTTCTACAGGGCGAGTTTACGACCAAGTAAGACAGAGCATAGCATATTCTCATAAGAATGTTAAAATTTGTGCATCTCACGCAGGAATAACCCTTGGTGAAGATGGCGCCACTCATCAAATACTAGAAGATATTGGCCTAATGAAAATGCTTCCGGGCATGACCGTTATAAATACCTGTGACTATAACCAAACAAAAGCGGCCACTCTTGCCATAGCTGAACATTATGGCCCGGTTTATCTAAGGTTCGGTAGGCCAAAGGTTGCAAATTTCACACCAGAGGACCAGACGTTTGAAATAGGAAAGGCAGTAACCTTGACAGAAGGCAATGACGTAACTATCGTTGCAACCGGACATTTGGTATGGGAAGCCTTGGAGGCTTCAAAAGCCTTGAACGAAAGAGGGATTTCTGCGGAAGTCATCAATATACATACAATAAAACCCTTGGACAAAGACGCCATTTTACGTTCGGTCAAGAAAACCGGATGTATCGTAACTGCGGAAGAACATAATTATTTAGGCGGATTGGGCGAAAGTGTTGCTAGGGTTCTCTCCACACATTATCCTACGCCTCAAGAATTCATTGCTACGCAAGATACTTTTGGCGAATCCGGTACTCCAGCACAGTTACTGGAAAAATACGGATTGAACAGTCATGCAATCATTAATGCAGTTGAAACCGTAACAAAAAGGAAATAATGTTGTCTTTAATTCGTTTACAAGAAGTATTAATCATTAAACGAAGATTATGAGAAATCTATTTTTAATTGCAGTATTAACCACCGCATTCAGTTTTACGTCCATTGCTCAATCAAACAGTGGATATGGCATAAAAGCCGGTCTAAACTATAATGGCAATGGGGATTATTTTGAATCCATCAGCGCCAATGCCCAAAACCCTGACAGGAATGTTGGATTTCATCTTGGTGTATTTGGAAAGATCGGTAGCCGCGTTTACTTCAAACCTGAATTGGTTTACACAAGCACCAAAAGTGATTATCAAAGCCAAGATTATTCGATGAAGAAGTTAGATGCTCCCTTATTAGTAGGTGCTAAGGTAATTGGTCCCTTAAGCGTTTTTGGAGGTCCAGCTCTACAGTATATTCTTGATTCTGATTTCGACGGCATCAATGTCAATGATATTGAAAATGACTTCTCAGTTGGTTTTAATTTCGGAATTGCTGCTAACTTTGAAGGATTTGGCGTTGACCTAAGGTATGAAAGAGGGTTTTCGGAGAACGAGGCTAATTTCCTTACTAACAATGGTGCGAATGCCAGTAGATTGGACACACGTCCTGATCAACTTATAGTGAGTTTATCACTGCCTTTAAA
>JABDMQ010000013.1 GCA_013001365.1 Flavobacteriaceae bacterium | reverse complement strand
AGCAAAGCAGCCTGTGTTTTCGGAGGTGTCCTATTGATCTCGTCTGCCAGAATGATATTCGCGAATATTGGACCTTTAATGAACTTGAAATTCCTGTTTTCGTCCAAGATCTCACTCCCCAAGATATCGCTTGGCATAAGGTCTGGCGTAAATTGTATTCTCTTGAAGTCCAGCCCTAACGCTTGTGCAATGGTATTTACCATGAGCGTCTTTGCCAATCCAGGAACACCTATCAAGAGTGAATGTCCTCCAGAAAAAATGGAAATAAGGATTTGATCAACAACCTTATCTTGACCAACAATGATCTTGGCAATCTCTTTTTTAAGAGCTTGATACTTAGCGACCAGATTTTCTACAGCAGTGACATCAGACATAATTATTGTTTTAGCCAGTTACTGCTGAAAGTGCATTTTCTATGCTCGCCATTAATCTTGATGTAAGTGTCATTAATTTTTTGATCTTGCCATTTATCTATCGCCTTGAAGCTTTTATTATTTTCTGCCAATTGCTTGATCTTTAAATAATCTCTAGCATAATCCGCTGTATGTTGGTCCATTCTGTCCGTAACTGATAAGATCTTGAACTTTATATCTCCTGTTCGCCCTCTTTCTGTAATAGGCTGTGTTACCTCACCATCCTTTAATCCTTCGATCTGTGAGTAGAGTTCTGGGTCCATTTTCGTCAATTCGAAACTATAGTCCTGAGTTTCTGGATTGATCAGTTGACCACCATCAAACTTTGTCTCTTCTTCATCACTGGACTCTTTTGCAGCTTCTGCAAAAGTTATCAGGCCATCGACTATGCTCTGTCTTACTTTAGTGATTTTATCCTTGGCATCATCAATGTCTTTTTGTGTTACTTCAGGAATGATCAAGATGTGCCTTACAACATAATTCTGCCCTTGAATTTCCTCAAGTTTGATGATATGATAACCGAATTCAGTCTCAAAGGGTGGCGAAATCTCACCTTCTTGCAATGAGAACGCCACATCCCTGAACTCTTTGACCATTCGTGGTTGTTTTCTGTTCAAGGTATACTTGCCGCCATTTGGCTTAGAAGCTTCATCATCAGAATTAAGGATTACTTTGGTAGCGAAGCTCGAACCATTCAGGATGTCTTCTCTTATTTGCTTTAGCCTATCTATAGTCTCTTGCTTGGCCGTCTCCGTTACTTTTGGCTCGATAACGATCTGTGCTACTTTTAGTTCGGTTCCGAATATCGGCAACGAATCTTTAGGGATGGCATTGAAGAACTGACGCACTTCTTCAGGTGTGATCTCAATATCTTCAACTATCTTGGACTGCATGAGTTGTGCCATCCTACCGTTCTTGTTGATCTCGAACATTTCATCTTTCAAGCTCTTCTCATCTTCTTTGCCATAAAGCCTTAAAAGCTTGTCCATATCACCATTGGTTTGCTGCAAGAACGCTTCAATTTGCTGGTCAATCCGGGATCGTATCTCGATATCAGAGACCTCTAAACTATCCTGAATAGCATGATGCACATATAATTTATCCTCCAATAACTTACCAAATAATTGACACCTTGGTATTGCTTCCGTTGCGATACCTGCTGCTTTAAGTTGTGCATATTCCTTATCGATGTCAGAGTCCAAAACAACAAAATCTCCCACAACCGCAGCAACACCGTCAACCTTAATAGGAATGAACGGATTTTTTAAAGTGTCTGGCAAGGATTCTGCAACTTCTGTGGAATCTGTCTCAATGACTTCCTGAGCATTCATTACTTGAAAGCCTAGGGTCATGACAAGAATGAATATGAATGTTTGCCTGTTAATCAAAGATCTCGAATTTGTTGTTCTCAATAGCATCTTTTGTAATATCCTTTTCAAGTTGTTTAACCAATTCGAGCTTCCGTCTGTTGATCACGATTTGGTCTATTGTTGGTTTTATATATTCCAATGGTGCTATTTCATTACGAAGGAGCACCTCATTTATTTGCATCAAATATAGTCCTAATGAATCCTTTAACTGTATAAAATTAGATTTTTTTAACAGTCGTGATTTATTTTGAATCGTCACTGCAGATATCTTACTTATCACCTGATTAACCTTGACCCAAATGGAATCGTTAAGTGAATAATTCTTGAATTGAATAGCAATAGAGTCAAGCACTTCTCGGTCTTCTTGATTGAATCTTTTGAATCTTCTTGTTATCTCAGAAATGTCCGAAATATTCTCATCAACATTGATGTACCTGAACTTGATCAGTTCCTCGTTCAACTTGAAATTTTCTTTGTTTGATTCGTAAAAATCAGTGGCTTCCTGCAATGATACGATTGTGTCTATATTTTGCTTGACCAGAGCTTCTAGATATGCTTTGGAAATCAGGTCCTTGCGATACTGATCCACCAATTTCTCGAACTCCTTTTGCTTATCTTCATTAAGATTAATGGCTGCTCCATCAATTAGCAGTTGTTGAGTTGCCCATTTGTTGATGTAATTAGTGACCAAGACAATACTATCGCTTTCAGATAGACCTTCAGAGAAAATATCCTCGATATCTTCTTGGTACAAATAGGAATTGTTGACCCTAGCAATTGGTGTAAGCTCACCATTCTTGTTGAGAATATTGCATGACGTTGTAGTGAGAATCAGGGCAATTATAAATATTTGAAGGAAACGACTCATTCGTTATTGATTTCATTTTTTACGCGCTGCAAAGCCCCTGAATTAATACTCACCTGAAATTTATCCCTTAACGAGCTTAGCCAATCAATTTCTACCTGTGCTTGAAAATCACCATTCAACTTACCTTTGGCCTCTTCGAATGATTGAGTTCTGCTTTCTTCAATGCCGTCTACTTTAACTACTACGAATCCGTCATTATGCTTATATACCGGCGAAACGCCTTTCTTGAATTCAACATCATTAGGCAAGGCCTGATGTCCTCTTTCCATAGTACCCGTAGTAAATATCACATCAAGCTTTCCTTTTTTATTAACGGCCTTTTTTATCTTGTCTTCATCCCAGCCCTTCTCAAAATATTTACCGACTTTCTTGATTACATTTTCGTTGTTTGAGGATGCAACGGTAGCTATTATCCTTGTTGGTAAAATATAGTTATCCGAATTCTTGGCAAAGTATTCTTGTAGCCCAACAGAATCTTTCTTGGCGGCATTCCATACTTCAGATTCCATCAGGTCAAAAAGCAGTAGTCCATCTCTGTATTCTTCGACGATTATCTTGAATTCCTCATTTTCTTCTTCAAGATTATCCTCATAATAACGTAAGACCTGATCTCCTAAAAATTCATCTTGCATATCCCTTACCAAATCCATAAATGGCTTTTTTGAATTCGATTTTCTTTGTGACCGGAGTAAATACTTTGCGAAGTCACCATAGGTCAAGGTATTCTTTCCTAAGCGCGTTAAAGTGCCCAATGAATCCAAGTCTTTAGGAATCTCCCAAGACCGCTCATAAAAATTCTCATTAAGGATACTATTAAAGTAGTCAACGGATTCTTTGTTGATCTTAAGATCATACTTCTCCTTGAGTTTGTTCTTGAAAGCACTAGTAATGATCTTGGACCTAGACCCTCTTTTTATCCTTGACTCTAACTGAGATTTCATCTCTTCAAATGAAGCAACTGGATGCTTATCTATTAACTTGATAATGTGCCATCCAAAATCTGAGTTAATAGGTTGAGAAATATCTCCTTTTTCTTTCAGACCGAATGCCGCATCTTCGAATGCCGAAGAACTAAGTTGACCTTTACCAAACTTGTTCAAGAGCCCTCCCTTCTTTGCGGATGCCTTATCTTCAGAAAACTGTTTGGCCAAGGTCTCGAAAGTTTCACCTTGCATCAGTTTTTTGTGTATATCGTTTATCCTGTCTTCAGGGTCTTGCTTGAGACTGTCTTCTTCTTTTTTATTAGCGATCATGATATGAGCCACTGAGAGTTTTCCAGAGGATTTACGCATATCGGTTTTCTTTACGATATGGAAGCCAAACTTTGTTCGAAAAGGATTAGAAACGTCTCCAACAGCAGTGTTATAAGCAGCATCTTCAAAATCGTAAACCATGCCGAACCCACCAAAGAATCCAAGGTCACCACCATTTTCTTGTGCTGTTGGGTCTTCAGAATAGCGTCTTGCAACCACTTCGAAATCTTCACCCGCAAGAATTTCATTCCTTGCCTTAAGTAACTTGTTATATGCAGCTATCGTATCTTTAGTAGGTGCGTTTTCTGGAACACGAATCAATATATGACTTGCCCTAATCTCATTGACCGTTCGATCGTAGGCTTCGTTTATCAATGCTTCGGTTACTTCGATATCTGTTAAATAATTCTTGGCAAGTTGCCTTCGATAACTTGCAAATTCTTTCTTGTATTTTGAAGTTTCATGCAAACCCAATAGATGGGCTTCCTTGAGTTTCAGTTTATAGTTTATGAAAAGCTCTAAATAATTATCAATATCCTTTTGAGTCTCGTCCTTTACGAGATCTAGGTTCTTCTTATAAACTCTCTTGAACTCATCGACATAAACAGGTTCGTTATCAACAGTGAAGAGCACATCAGCATTTGACATTTGTGCAAACGAACAGTGAAGTGAGTAAATTACGAAAAGAAAAATAAGGGCGAAATTCTTCATATTCATGACATGTATGTTGAGTTGAGCAAATTTAATATAATTAGACTAATGGACAAGTCGGGTTTACAACGTGAATAGGGTGCATTTAGTATTCTAAAATAAGGTTGAATTGCCTAAAGATCAAAAACAGTAAATACCCACTGTTTTTATTTGTCCGAAAACTGAAGTATCTTTAAATGAGCTAAAACTAATAAAACCTGAACAATGAAATACTCAACGGAAATTACCCTCGATCTTCCAAGAGAGGACGTTATCAAGAAACTTGATAATGTCGATAACATGAAACATTGGCAACGTGGACTAGTATCTGCCGAACATCTTGAAGGCATACCAGGCAAGGTTGGTGCCAAGATGAGATTACGATACAAAATGGGCAAACGCGATATGGAGCTCATCGAGACCATTACCAAACAGGATTTTCCAAAAGAATTCCATGCTTATTATGATACACCAGGCGTACATAATATTCAAGAGAATTATTTTGAGGAATTACCAAATGGTCAGACCAAATGGACTTCTCATTCTGAGTTCCAGTTCTCAAGTTTCATGATGAAACTTATGGGGTTCCTAATGCCCGGGATGTTCAAGAAACAATCCAAGAAGTACTTGAATGACTTCAAGGCCTTTGCTGAGAAAGGAACCTCTGTTGCCGATGCGAAGGATTAAACTCATATGGGATTTCCGGGGCCCTGAGGCCAAACATATTGCCCAGCATCATGATACACACCTAAAAGAGTATGCCAAGGTCAATAAGGTAGAAGATTGGTTTACAGGCGTAACTGAGATATCCAGCATGTATTCAATTGCGTACATGGTTATCAAAGAAGAAAACATGGAGGAATTAAGGGAGGCATTAAGACCTCACAGAGGTCAAGTTTACTTGCCAATATAGTAAGTCATGAGGAAACATTTCGAATCCAATTACTCAACAAGTGCGCTATCTTGATAAATTTGATAGATACACCGACATTATTCATGATAATTAAATGAACCCAGAACAAAAACGAACATTAAGGAGTAAGCTATTTCGCCATCTTGATGGCATTGTAATATCCCCAACGGCCTACAATTTAAAAAAACACGGAGTTACAGATTATTTGCTGAAAAACCAAAAAGCCACTTTAAATGAATTGGCAAAAGAATTCAATGCTAATGACGGTTACCTCAATATTGCTCTCAGAGGCTTGTGCTCCCAAGGCTGGCTTGTGCAAAATATTGATAATGAAAATGGTTCTGTTGAATTCAAGATTAATGAACACTCGGAAATAGCATTCAATTATTTTGACCTATATGAAGATGTTGTAGACCTTTTGAAACTATCTGAAAATTATCATCCTAGAAAGTTTGAGATCGAACCCTTCTTAAAACTGGAAAGCATCTACAAAAAATACAAGGCTAACTATGGTATTGAACTTACCAATAATGATCCAAGTAAAGTAATCACAGAACAGATCCTTACACATATTGAAGGTATTATTGTTGGTCCGACAATTGTGCACTTGGGAATGAGCGGCATGTTTCATAAGTATTTCATGGAGTCCAGGTTCAAGTCTGAAGAATTCCATGAAAATCATCAGGAATTTGATAAACTACTTAATATTTTGAAGGAACTAGGCTGGTTCGATGTGAAAAATGGATCTTATGAATTCAATGAATTCGGATTATTTTTTGCAAAGAGAGCAAGTGCTTACGGCGTTACTGTGTCCTATATTCCAACTCTTCGAAAATTGGACAACCTTATTTTTGGCGATCCATTAATTCTCAAGAAAAACAAGACTGGACCATACGAAAATCATGTAGATCGAGAAATGAACATTTGGGGAAGCGGAGGTGCTCATAGTTCATACTTCAAGGTTGTTGATGAGATAATTATCAATATATTCAACAAACCGATTGAAGAACAGCCAAAAGGCGTACTTGACATGGGATGTGGTAATGGCGCTTTTTTACAACACATTTTCTCCGTCATAGAAGGACAAACATTAAGAGGTACTGTTTTAGACGAACATCCATTGCAGGTAATTGGTGTGGATTTTAATAAAGCCGCATTAAAAGTCTCACAATCAAGACTCATACAAGCAGATATATGGGCCAAGATCATATGGGGAGACATTGGCAATCCACAACTTTTGGCCACGGACCTTATCGAGAATTATAATATTGAACTTGAAGAATTACTTAATGTCAGGTCCTTTTTAGACCATAATAGAATTTGGGAAGACCCAACAGAAAAAGTATCATGGAGAACAGAATCGACAGGTGCCTATGCCTTTGAGGGCAAAAGAATAGAGAACAATGAAGTAGCTGCTTCACTTAAAGAGCATATTGAAAAATGGACACCTTATGTGGGTAAACATGGATTATTACTCATAGAATTGCATACCGTCAACCCTGAACTTGTTGCTAGAAATATTGGAAAATCCCCAGCTACAGCTTATGATCTGACACATGGATATTCCGATCAATATATCATTGAAATTGAAGAATATCTCAAAATTATTCAAAAAGCTGGATTGACTCCTGATATGAGTAAGTTCAGGAAATTCCCAGACACAGAATTAGCAACCGTCTCAATTTGCTTGTTAAAAGCATAGGGTTTCAGCCTATTATTACCTGAATTTTTCAGTCATAATAATAAATGAACATCCTAGAGAATTTATCTGGAATAATTCGGTGATTCCTTGGTAATGGTAACGTTATGTGGGTGGCTTTCGTTGATTCCTGCTGCACTGATCTGGACAAATCGTCCCGATTCTTTCAAGGTTTCAATGTCCTTGGCACCACAATAGCCCATTCCGGCACGCAGTCCACCAATGAACTGGTGAATGCTCTCAAATAATTCCCCTTTGTATGGTACACGTCCAACAATGCCTTCTGGGACAAGTTTCTTGATATCATCTTCCACATCCTGGAAGTAGCGGTCTTTGCTACCTTGCTTCATGGCTTCAACAGATCCCATTCCTCTGTAAGACTTGAACTTTCGGCCTTCATAAATAATCGTTTCTCCAGGGGATTCTTTTGTTCCAGCGAGTAAAGAGCCTAGCATCACGGTATCTGCTCCCGCAGCAATTGCTTTTGGAATATCACCTGTATATCTAATGCCGCCATCTGCAATAACTGGAACACCTGTACCCTTTATGGCTGCTGCAACTTCCAGAACAGCAGAGAATTGAGGAAAACCCACTCCAGCTACCACTCTCGTTGTGCATATCGACCCTGGTCCAATACCAACTTTAACTGCATCGGCTCCGGCGTCCACTAAATATCTTGCAGCTTCGGCTGTGGCAATATTGCCAACAACCACCTCCAGTTCAGGAAATTTCTTCTTGACATCCTTCAATACAGCAACTACGCCTTTTGTATGCCCATGCGCTGTATCAATTATCACTGCGTCTACGCCCGCATTTACGAGGGCTTCTACCCTATCCACTGCATCGGAAGTTACACCAACTGCAGCTGCAACCCTAAGTCTGCCATATCTATCCTTATTGGCAATTGGTTTTAGAGTAAGCTTCATGATATCCCGAAAGGTTATCAGTCCAATTAATTTATTGTTGTCATCGACAACTGGTAGTTTCTCGATCTTGTTGTCTTGTAAAATGACCTCAGCGTCTTTTAACGAAGTCCCTTTCTTTGCAGTGACAAGATTTTCTGAGGTCATGACCTCAGAAATCGGTCGGTCATTGTTCTTCTCGAATCGTAGATCTCTATTAGTAACTATGCCTAATAAGGTCATATTATCATCTACTATCGGGATTCCACCAATACTATGCTCTTTCATATTCTGCTTGGCATCCGATACTTTAGAGGTAATTGGCAGCGTGACTGGGTCTATTATCATGCCACTCTCAGCACGTTTCACACGTCTTACCTTAATTGCTTGATCGGCAATGGTCATGTTCTTATGCAATACCCCGATCCCGCCTTCCTGCGCCATGGCAATAGCCATACGACTTTCGGTTACCGTGTCCATAGCTGCTGACACAATAGGAACATTTATGGTAATGTTTCTAGTGAATTTTGATTGGATATTGACTTCTCTAGGAAGAACTTCGGAATAAGCTGGGACTAGTAGGACGTCGTCGTAGGTCAACCCTTCTCCTACAATCTTGTTTTCGTGTGCGGTCATAGCAATTAAAGATTAATTGCATGCAAATATAGGTCTTTTAAGTGGATTTATTAGTATCTCCAATAGCAGTAGGGTTTCGAGCTAATTGATACATAATTATTACTACGGAAGCAGTAAAGGAAGCCGTCATCAATATACCTGAAATCATTACAATATATTTCATCCATAAAAAGCCAGTCCATAAAAAATAGATGCCACCAAAGGTTAGGATGACAGATGCAAAAGGCTCTATCAATAAAAACAACTTTAGATTATTATTGATCTTTGTTGTCAATAGAATAGCACCGAGGAGAAAAAAAATAAATGACATGGAAAGGATGTGCGTATGAATTATTGACAGCATTTCGTATTGACCTTTCTTGAATTTCATGACTTCAGGATCTATATCAGCTTCGTTACCTAAATATTGCTCTTCGATACCTGTTGGTTCTGCTCCAGAGGTCTCCCCTACAAACAATAATCCTGTATAGAAACCAATACTCAACACGACCAAAAAGGCAGCAATAAAAAGCTTCAATTCTTTAGGAAAACTGTAAATAATACCCGACAACTGCATTATTGGATACCTTTTGACTTTATGACAGCAAGCGACTTCAATAAGTCATTAATCGCAGAGGTCATGGAAGTTGTTGAAATAGTGGCACCAGATATGGCGACAATGTCTTTGCCGTGAATTAGTTCCTCGCCTTCTTTTTTTCCTATGAATTGTTTCAGCCATCTCTTACTACCTATCTCACCACCATATTCCTCGCGATAGATCAATACTTGGCTTTTGGTAATAGTGAAAGAATCATCCAGAAGGATCAAATAATCGAAATTTGCTGTCATGCTTGCGGCGTTTCCTATGTAACCATAGCCCTTGAAATTATTGTCATGTACTATCTTGAATAAGTTGTTCTTGCTGAAATCTGATGGGGTTTCTTCATTTACAATTGAATCGATAGTAACTACTGCCTTCGTGAAATTCTCGATATCATAGAATTTTATTATGGCCTTGTCGGCTTTTTTAGCAACGCGGTCCTGAATGCCCAATGCGACAATCAAGGGGATAAAAATTAATATCACGCTTTTTTCAAATATCATATTAAGTTACTTAAGTTAACCATTCTAGAACCATATGCCAATTCCGAAATTCAATCGATTATTAACATTACTGCCTTCCAAGGCATTATCCCTGAATTGATAATCGCCTTTAAGGACAACACCTGGCGCTATATGATAACTTAGGCCGGTAGTGACATCGGTTCTATTATATGCGTCGTTACTCATTAATGTTCCAGCAGTATTAGCATGTGTATCGTAGTTCTCATATCTCAAGAATGCAAACAACCGTTGCTTCTTTTCCAAAGACAATAAATTATATGCCACTTCGCCGTAATAGCCCTGGAGTGCGGATCCTAGGTCGTTTCCGGAAAGGTCATTGTATGCTTCTGTGTCGCTCAAGGTGGCATAAATAAATTGGCCCCTAGCAGCAAATCTTTGATACGCATACCGCGCATCTAGTCCGAACATGGCAACCCCAATATCTGAACCATCGACATCATCAATTTCATCTGAGGCTTGGGTTCTTCCAAAGTAACCAGAGAGTCCAAGACGCAAACCAAGAATTCCAAAATATTCGATCTTAGTTGAAAATGTTGGACTATCAATGGTCGATTTGATTGCTTTCTGTCGCCCGCCACGCAATCCATTACTGCCTTTAAGAAAACCGATTACCTCACCATCTTCATTCACCGTAGATTTAAATCCATTGAACACATAAGCTTGATAACCAATTGAAGCCTCAGGAATTCTACCATTGACACCTAGACCTATCTCCCGCCATGTGGTGGGTACTATTACATTATCTACAGCAGGACGCTCAACACCATTAAAAGTGGTTGGCTCGTGATATTCGTTGACGATACCCATTGGCACTAACATCAGTCCACCACGCAAGCTAATATTATCTGCGACATTATAATTTACAAAAGCTTGCTCAACAAATATCTCCTCAACATGTTCAATTTCAAGTTCAGTAACGAATTGTGCCTTATCATTGAATTTATATCCAAACAAAATGACCAAACGCTGAATATCAAGCTCGCCGTTATCACTCTCTGGCTGATTATAGGTAATCTCACCATAAGCTCCAACAGTAACCGCTTTACCATAATTACCTGACAGCAATCGTTGGGCAGCATTCTGCTGGCGTTGAGGGTCAAAAGTAAGACTGTCTTGTAATGTTTGTGATAAAGCTAACGTTGATACTAATAAAAAAAGTGATGACAGATAGATTTTCATGTTATGGGATAAGCGAATTCTTATTTAGACTGATTATTAATAACGTTATTTAGAAGTCGCAAATATAGAACCCAAAATTATTTATACAAACCTTATTTAGATTTATTTTAAATAAACTTATTAACTCATTTTTATTTGACAATAAGATTATATTTCTAGTCCTTAAAAACCAAATGGATGTCCACAAAATCATTGGTCTTATTAGTATTCCAGTTTTTAACAATGGGGTATTTATTAAGTGGGTTTTCGATAAGTATTAGCTCTTGGATACTTGTAGTTCAATCTATCGGTATTGTTATTGCTCTTTCTGGAATTTCCGCTGGCGGAATTCATGGATTCAATATGCAACCTGAAGTAAAGTCCGATGTATTGATAACCAATGGCATTTACAGATATATCCGTAATCCAATGTATCTGGGAATTCTTTTGTTTTTTTCAGCAGACCTGCTTTCTAGACCTACATTAACTAGAATGATCGCTTTTGCTATCTTGATAGTTACCTTGTTCTTGAAGATCTTGAGTGAAGAACGCTTTCTTTCAATTAAATTCGGAGATGATTACGCCCAATATAAAAGCACTTCCTACAGGCTTATTCCGTTTGTATATTAATGATATTTCATGAATATCTTGGAAGCCTCGTTGAAGGCACTTTCAAAACTTAAGGCATTTAGATTATGCTCGGCTTTTCGAGAAGTAAAGTAAGACAAGAGTTTCTCTGTAGGCATGTTACCAGTTAATTCATCCTTGGCCATTGGACAACCGCCAAATCCTTGAATTGCACCATCAAAACGACGACATCCTGATGAAAATGCAGCATGTACTTTTTCATGCCATGAAGAAGGGGTGGTATGCAAGTGGGCTCCAAATTCTATATCTGGATATTTCGGAATAAGGTTAGAGAAAAGATAGTTAATGGTTTCAGGATCAGAACTACCTATGGTGTCGCTTAATGAAAGTATCTTCACTCCCATATTGCTTAATCGTTCAGTCCACTCACCCACTATCTCAACATTCCATGGGTCACCATAGGGATTGCCAAATCCCATGGACAGATAAGCTACAACTTGTTTATTAGTCTTAATTGCAATATCCAGGATCTCTTCCAAGGTAACAACAGACTGTGCAATGGTCTTGTGGGTGTTACGCATCTGGAAGTTCTCTGAAATGGAAAACGGATATCCTAGGTAATCTATTTCCTTATGTTTGCTGGCATCGTTAGCGCCACGTGTATTGGCCACAATGGCCAAAAGCTTGCTTTTAGTCTTGGATAAATCCAACTTTGACAGCACTTCGGCTGTATCTACCATTTGAGGAATCGCTTTTGGTGATACAAAACTTCCAAAATCAATGGTATCAAATCCCACTCGTAAGAGCGCTTGGATGTATTGAACCTTCTCCGAAGTGGGTATGAACTCCTTGATGCCCTGCATGGCGTCTCTTGGGCACTCAATCACCTTGACTTGGTTTTGCATTAAAGAGGTTGTTTCTAAAGTTAAAATTAATACTATTTTCCTGAAAACAATATGAATAATGCAATGCCAACGAATACCAAGATCTGAAGCCATTTAAGGTATATCCCAATCTTACTATGTGATCTAGTATATTCAGCTATAAACCCAGCAAGAATGGCTATCATAGAAAATATGACCAAGGAAACAGCCATGAACAGGAAACCCAGCATATAGAATTGAAACACCAAACTCAGGTCATCACTGAACAGGAAACCTGGGAAAAATGCCAAAAAGAAAATCGAGACCTTCGGGTTCAAGACATTCATGATGAATCCTTGCTTGAACAATTGTCCTAAGGTTTTTTTAGGAATGCCATTACCAGAAAGTGTAAGTTCATTACTCGACTTATATACCTTGAAAGCAAGGTAGAACAAGTATAAAGCACCTAATAATTTCAAAATAAAGAACAACTGCTCATTTTCCTTTATGATGGCAGAGACACCAAAGGCCACCAACGTGGTATGAACTAAACAGCCAGAAATTAGCCCAGCAACCGTTGCTAATCCATATTTCCGACCATTCACGATACTCTGCATAAGCACATAGATGTTATCTGGTCCCGGTGATACGGCAAGTGCTGAAGTAGCAATAGCGAATGATATCAGTATTTCGTAATTCAATAGATGGTTTCGAAGTTATGAGCAAAAATAATGTAAGTAAACGACAATTAATGCGACTGGATAATCATACAAAAAACTATCTATGATATGAAAATTACTGTTAATCTCTTTAGTATCATTCTTTTTGGAATTCTTATTTCTACTACCTTACCTTGCAAGGCCCAATCAGAGGCCATTTACGACATTACTGTGAACACAATATGGACCGTTGATCAACACACCTCCGTTCCTGGAGACGCACATTGGTCTAATTTAATAGGTGCAACGCACAACACGGCAAATGAATTTTTCAGTATAGGAACATTGGCAACATTGGGAATCAAGAATGTTGCTGAATTTGGTAGCAATACCGAGTTTACTAATGAAATTAATGATGCTATTGATGCAATTCCAAAAAGAGCAGACCAGAAGCTTCAAGATGGATTTTCACCAAACGAAGGTCATGAAGATGTTGCTATTTTAAGTGATATTACAGTTAGTGAAAATTTTTCCCTAATCACCTTAGTTTCTATGGTGGCACCAAGCCCAGATTGGTTCATTGCGATCAATAGTCTTGAATTACGAAGTGGGAACCCAGCTATTAACAACGGCTGGAAAGACGATTTTACCATGGATGTTTTTGCCTACGACGCAGGAACAGATGATGGTTATGACTATGGCTCTAGCAATAATGCCTCTAGTCCTTTTGTACCTGTATCATTAATTACTTTAGGTGTACCAGCTCCACCTAATCAAAACCCAATTATGGGCAATAAAATGGCAACGATAACATTCAATTACAAGTCATCTACCTTAAGCATAAATGATGCTGCTTCAATTGAAAACATAAAAGTCTATCCAAACCCAACTAAAGATATATTGCATATTTCTAATCCTGCAAATAAATTGGAATCGGTGGACCTTTATAATGTTTTAGGAAAAAGGATTAATATAATTACATCCAATTCTTCAGATAGTAAAACATTGAATGTTAGAAATTTACGGAGCGGTGTTTATATATTAAAATTAAAGAATATCGACGGCGATAGTTCTACTCGAAAGGTAATTATCGAGTAAGCAAAGCCTTATTGATATCCTTGATCAATTTCGGGCCTTCATAAACAAACCCGGTGTAAATCTGTAGAAGGTCAGCACCTGCTTCAAGTTTTTCCATTGCATCCTGTACAGTATGAATACCTCCGACTCCAATGATCGGAAACGATTTATTGCTCTTTTCGGATAAAAACCGGATAACCTCGGTCGAACGATTCGAGAGCGGCATCCCACTAAGACCACCGACCTCCGACTTATTAGCAGATTGTAATCCCTCTCTAGAAATCGTGGTATTGGTCGCTATTACACCATCAATTCTTGTTTCAGAGACTATATCAATTATATCAAGTAATTGCTCCTCAGTAAGGTCTGGTGCAATTTTAAGCAATATGGGTTTCTGGGTTGTTTTATTGGAATTTTCTTTTTTAAGCGTCATCAATAATTCGGTCAGTGGCTCTTTATCCTGAAGGGCTCTTAGATTTGGTGTATTGGGCGAGCTTACATTAACAACAAAGTAATCTACATGATCGAACAATGCATTGAAACATATCTTATAATCCTCTACAGCTTCTTTATTGGGCGTAACCTTATTCTTGCCAATATTACCTCCTATTAAAACACCTTTATTCCTTTTTAATCGTTCCACTGCTTCATGTACGCCGCCATTATTGAAACCCATACGATTGATAATAGCAGAGTCCTCCTTTAATCTAAAAAGACGTTTCTTGGGATTACCTTCTTGTGGTTTTGGGGTGAGTGTCCCTATTTCAATGAAACCGAATCCAAAATTGCTCAGTTCGTTATAAAGCTTGGCATCCTTATCGAAACCTGCAGCCAAACCAACTGGGTTCTTGAATTTCAATCCAAATAACTCTCGCTCAAGACGCTTGTCTTCAATCAAATAAACGCTTCTGAAGATTGAAGGTAGCAGCGGAATCTTACATACAAATCGAATAAGTGAAAACGTGAAATGGTGTACTTTCTCAGGATCGAAGAGAAAGAACAATGGTCTGATGAGGAATTTGTACATGAACTAGGAATCTCATGCAAAAATAGGCTTTAATAAAAATTGAAGCAATCTGAATTCCAAAATAATTATTAACGTATTTTTATGGTCCATGACTTTCGATTTAGAAAATCATTAACCAAAACACTAATTATCCAAAATGATTTCAAAAGAAGACATTATAAAGCGATTTGTAAGTTATGTCGTTATCGATACTGAATCTGATCCAGATTCTGAAACAACTCCAAGCTCAAAAAAACAATGGAATCTGGCCCAAAAGTTAGTTGAGGAATTGAAAGACATAGGAATGGAAGAGGTCACAATCGATGAGAATGCCTATATCATGGCAACTTTGCCAAGCAATGTCGATCATGATGTTCCAACCATTGGTTTTATATCCCATTTCGATACCACTCCCGATTTTAGAGGAGCCAATGTAAATCCGCAGATCATAGAAAATTATGACGGTAAGGATATTATACTTAATGAAGAACAGGACATTATACTCTCTCCGGATTATTTTGAAGACCTCTTGCTATATAAAGGCCAAACTTTAATTACTACCGATGGAACCACACTTCTGGGAGCAGATGACAAAGCCGGAATCTGCGAAATCATTTCAGCAATCGAATATTTGATCCAAAATCCAGAAATAAAACATGGGCGCATACGTGTGGGTTTCACTCCTGATGAAGAAATAGGTCGTGGTGCTCATAAATTCGATGTAAACAAATTTGGAGCCGAATGGGCCTATACCATGGATGGTGGTCGGATTGGTGAAATGGAATACGAGAATTTCAATGCTGCAAGTGCAAAATTAATAGTCAAGGGTAAAATCGTACATCCTGGTTATGCCAAGAACAAGATGGTTAATTCGATGCTCATTGCCAGTGAGTTCATTCAAGCTTTACCAAAAAATGAGATTCCCCAAGAAACTGAAGGGTATGAAGGATTTTTTCATCTTCAATCCATGAAAGGTGAGGTTGAAGAAACCATACTAGAATATATTGTAAGAGATCATGATAAAGTCTTATTTGAAGAACGAAAGAATCTCATCCTTGAAACCGTTAAGCGAATCAACACCAAATATGCTAAAGAAGTCATCGAAATTGAAATCAAGGATCAGTATTTCAATATGAAGGAAAAAGTGGAGCCTGTAATGCATATTGTGGATATTGCTAAAAAAGCTATTGAATCCATAGGACTTAAGCCCGAAATAAAGGCCATTAGAGGCGGCACAGATGGTTCTCAACTTTCCTATATGGGATTACCTTGTCCAAATATCTTTACAGGTGGACATAACTATCATGGGCGTTATGAGTATATCCCAGTTGAAAGTATGATCAAGGCCACTGAAGTTATTTGTAAGATTACCGAAATAACCCAAGAACGAGCAAAAAATGATTGATATTACTAAGCAACTCAAGCTTAATAAGCTTGTTTTCTTGGAGTTATTAAAAGGTGTGGACAGTGATTTCATAACATGGCGGCCATCAAAAGAAAAGTGGTGCCTTCTGGAGATCATATGCCATTTGTACGATGAGGAGCGTGATGACTTTCGATTTCGTGTGAAATGGGTTTTAGATAATCCCGAAAAACCGCCTCCGCCGTTCAATCCTCTAGATTGGATAATTGAACGCAAATATATGAACCAAGATTACGGATTCATGGTTCAAGAATTCATAAAAGAACGAGATGATTCAGTTTTATGGCTTCAATCTTTGGAAAATGCCAATTGGGACAATTCTTATTATCATGAAGAAAAGGGTGAATTGTCCGCTAGATATTATTTATCCAATTGGTTGGCACATGATTATCTTCATATGCGACAGATCATCAAGCAAAAATTTGATTATCTTGAATACCTATCAGAAAGCGATCTTAATTACGCTGGAAAATGGTAACGAATCATGGCAATGAAAAGAGCATCTTCAGTAGAAGAATATATTGAATCAGGTTCAAAATGGACTGCTGAACTTAATGATCTTCGTCGGATCCTATTAAAAACAGAATTTATCGAAACCCTTAAATGGGGCATACCGACTTATACCGTAAATGGGAAGAATGTAGCTGGAATAGCTGGTTTCAAGGACCATTTTGGCATTTGGTTCTTTAATGGTGTGTTCCTGAAAGATGAAGAGAAGGTTCTCATGAATGCCCAAGAAGGTAAAACAAAGGCCATGAGACAATGGCGTTTTAAGTCCATAGATGAACTAGATGAAAAACTAATACTGAAATATGCTAAGGAAGCCATTGAAAACCAAAAACTTGGCAAGGAGATAAAACCAGAAAGAAAGAAAAAGGAAACTATTATCCCGAAGGAACTGGAGGATATTCTAAAACCAAATTTAGACTTGAAGAAGTGTTTTGATGCACTATCGCCATATAAGCAAAGGGAGTACTGTGAGTACATAGGATCTGCAAAAAGAGAATCTACCAAACAGACAAGGCTTGATAAAATCATCCCAATGATATTAGAAGGTAAAGGCCTTAACGATAAATACAAGAATTGTTAAACAAAAAAAGCGACCATTTGGTCGCTTTTTTTTATTTCTTAACTGCGGGAGGAGCTGTGTTGAGTTTTTTACTCATCTCCATAGAGATAGCAGAACGATCGAATTTGATCTTGCCGGACATGGTTTCTAGCACACAACTATTGTCCTTATCATTCAAATCCATGACCTTGGCATACATACCGCTTTTGGTAATGACCTTATCGCCTCGTTTCAATTCACTATTGAACTTCTTTTCTTGTTTTGCCTTTTTCATCTGAGGTGCGATCATAAAGAAATACACCACTAAGAACATTAAAATAAAAGGCAAAAAAGCGCCAATACCTTCTCCCATACTAAGTATTAATTATGGTTATGGCCTTCGTGTCCAGGCTGAGTGCTAGTTTGTGTACTAACACTTTGAATTGGAGTATTAGGCAACTTAGCGTTAGGATTGTTAACATTGGCCTTGATGCGAACCATTTCATTACCCTTAGCCGTATTAGCTACAACTGTAATGGTTTTTGAAACCTGTCCGTTACCCTTTCCGTTGAACTTGACCGTAAAACTACTTGATTCTCCAGAAGCCAAAGGTTCTCTACTCCAATCCTGAGGAACAGTACATCCACAAGTACTTTTAATGTTGGTAATAACTAATGGTGCATTACCAGTATTCTTGTACGTGAATACGGTTTCTTGAGGTGTACCATCTTGAATTGTACCGAAATCGTGTTCCGATTTATCAAACTCAATAACCGGCATCTTATTCGCATTTGCATCACGCTCTGCTGCCTGAGCAACATTCTCGTCTTTGATCTTGCTTGAAGCATCTTCTTTACATGATGTAAAAACAAATAAGGAAAGTGCAAAAACACCTAGAAATAATTTTTTCATAATATTCAATTTTAATTTGTTGCCGCTAAAGTACTAATTATTTTAATTTACATCAATCCCCTACCCGATTTATTGAGTTTTCCATCTGCTTTGAACTCACTTACGACTTTATCCAAAATACCATTAATGAACACACTGCTTTTTGGTGTAGAATACTCTTTTGCAATCTCTAAATATTCATTAATGGTAACTTTTATGGGAATTGTCGGGAATTCAAGGAATTCGCAAATGGCCATTTTCAAAAGTACGGCATCCATTGCAGCTAAACGTTCACTGTCCCAATTCTTGGTTCTTGTCTTGATTTCATTGGCATAGGATTCAGAGTTTTCGACTGTTTTCGTGAAAAGCTCAGTACCAAAGGATTTGTCTTCTTCATCTTTAAATAAAGGCGGAATAAAATGAGAGTCTAGCGAATCAATTTGAGTTTTCCGCAAGAGTTTAAGGATAGAGGTGTTAACAAGAGGTAAATCGTCTATCCAAGTCAATTTCTTGTCTTCTAAATAGTCATATATCTTATCATTAGGTGCAATGACATTCTTGAATAGAGCAACTACAAAATCAAGGTCCTCCTTGAACGAATAGGTCCCTAACCCCATATACTTCGCATATGTGTCACTTTGGATTGTTTCCTTGAACAGAATATCGATATATTCGTCATCAATCTTCCAATTGACTAGCTTACGTTTATTTAACTCCTCTTGTAAAACCTTGTTATACCTAAGTTTCTTGAGGACTTGATTTCTAACGAACTTCATGTTAGGATCTTTCTCCTCCTCTGTAGCCAAATGTTTTTGCTGAGATTTCTTCAGATAATTTTCTGTTTTTGCATGGATTTCTGGGAGCGTTGAAATCATCAATAAATAAAGATCATACAGGCTAGTTATACTTTCGTTCAAGAATTTGGTGCTTGACTTTAAATCGTCCCCGGTTTCTGAGAAACTAAAAAGTGATTGCATTACCTTAACACGAATATGTCTTCTATTGAGCATATAAAAAAAGAACTTTTAACGAATGGCCAATAATCATTTACGGATTACTGCAATGCAAAAATAGTATTATTCATTCAGCAACCTAATAGACATTTTCTTTTTTTGAAAGGACAATGAAATTGAGTGATTTAACTAAGACCTGCTTCATTTATGCAATAATTGAATAAATCCTATAATTGGAAACAATCATTTTCAATGTATTCACGTTAATCAGTTATCTTTGTGGCTGCAAAAAGGCTTAATTAAAGTCAATACCGATACCATTTAGTCTTATTTAATCGCATTTCACTTTTAATGAAAGAACTACAACACCTCAACAAATATTTTTACAAGTATAGATATCGACTACTATTAGGTATTGTAATTACGATAATTGCGCGTATTTTCTTGCTTTTTACGCCAAGGTTCATCAGGGAATCCATTAATGTTGTTGACAATTATCGGAAAGGCATTGTCACAGACATAGCCATTGTAAAATCGGAATTATTGATAAATATCCTATGGATCATAGGTGCTGCGATAATTGCAGGTCTTTTCACATTCCTTATGAGACAAACGATCATTAATGTCTCGAGATACATTGAATTTGATTTGAAGAATGAAGTGTATCAGCAATACCAAAGACTTTCATTGAACTTTTACAAAAAAAATAGGACAGGTGATCTGATGAATAGGATTACCGAAGACGTGAGTGCAGTAAGAATGTATGCTGGTCCAGCTATTATGTACACTATAAATACAATTACATTATTCGTCATTGCGCTAATATATATGTTCCAACAAGCTCCTAAACTTACTTTATATACCATACTTCCTCTTCCTATACTGTCTGTTGCCATTTATCAACTGAGCAAGGAGATCCATAAAAGAAGTACAATTGTGCAAGAATACCTCTCTAAATTGTCAACATTCACACAAGAGTCTTTCAGCGGTATTTCCGTTATTAAGGCCTATGGTATAGAGAACCAGGTCTATAACGAATTCAACGACCTTTCAGCGGGAAGTCGACAGAAACAATTGGACCTAGTGCGAATTAGGGCCATGTTCTTCCCTATGATGATATTGTTGATAGGGGCCAGTAATTTAATTGTAATATACATTGGAGGTGTCCAGTACATGAATGGAGAGATCGAATTAGGAACGCTGACCGAATTCATTATTTATGTTAACATGCTTACTTGGCCAGTGGCAACCATTGGATGGGTTACTTCATTAGTTCAGCGAGCGGAAGCATCTCAAAAACGGATTAATGAATTCTTGAAAATTGAACCTGAAATAAGAAATAATTCAGAAATAAGAAGTGAGATTGTTGGCGATATTGTGTTCAAGAACGTTCATTTTACTTATGATGACACTAATATCACGGCATTGAATGGCGTTAGCTTTAAGGTAGACCATGGTGAAACGCTTGCCATTATTGGCAAGACAGGATCAGGTAAATCGACCATTCTGGATTTGATCGGCAGGCTCTACGACATCGATGAAGGATCAATTCTTATTGATGGCAATCCAATTGAACAACTGCATATTACCGATCTTAGGGAAAGCATTGGATACGTGCCACAAGATGCTTTCTTGTTTTCCGATACGATCAAGAACAATATAAAATTCGGAAAAGAGGATGCCACTGATGAAGAAGTCATTGAAGCGGCTAAAAATGCATCGGTTCACAATAATATCATCAAATTCAATAATGGCTATGATACAATATTAGGCGAACGAGGAATAACCCTTTCTGGGGGCCAGAAACAACGTGTTTCTATAGCTAGGTCTATCATAAAGAAACCCAACATCTTATTGTTTGACGATTGTCTTTCAGCCGTTGATACTGAAACAGAAGAGAAGATCCTTAAGAATCTCGCAAAAGTCTCTGCAGGCAAGACAACCGTTATCGTAAGTCACAGGGTATCGTCAGCAAAGAATGCTGATAAGATAATCGTTCTGGATCAAGGACGGATCATACAACAAGGCTCACATCAAGATCTAATTAATGAAGAAGGTTACTATAAAGACCTTTACTTAAAACAATTAAGTGAATCCTCTCGCCAGGAATACTAATAAAATTATTACCAAGCCCATCTATAATTGAGCATCAAAGGTATCGATGTGGCTTTGGGAAATGATATTAAAAGAAATATCATAATTTTTTGTTTATATGCTTTTTTTTTAGATTTTTGAATCACTTTAACTAATCAAAAACTAGAATAAATGGGCAATCATGATATGATGGAGCAGGAAGAAATTTTCTCAAAAGTGCTAAGAGCAGGAAGAAGAACTTATTTCTTTGATGTAAGAGCCACTAAAGCACAGGATTATTACCTTACAATTACCGAAAGCAAGAAGTTTACAAATGATGATGGTTCCTACCATTACAAGAAGCACAAAATCTATCTATATAAAGAGGATTTTTCTGAATTTAGGGAAATCCTTGCCGAAATGACCGACTATATTATCGCTGAAAAAGGAAATGAAGTAATCAGCGAGCGTCATCAGAAAGATTTCAAGAAAGATTACGAAGATGCCGACAAGGGCGAAGGCGGTACGGTCTCTAATGATGAGCCATCACCTGAAAGTTTCACGGATGTAGAATTCGATGATATATAAACCTGTCTTATCTTAAAAAAAACTAAACCGTTACTTATAAGTAACGGTTTTTTTTATCTTTAACTTATCAACTAATCAATCCTCCACAATGAGAACTTTTTTTATCTTGTTTTGCTTGATATCACTAACAATTCAAGCCCAAGACCCCGTTGACCTTTCTTATTACCTCCCTGATCATAATGACTATGATAAGTCCATTCCGACTCCAGAAAGCATCATCGGTCATCAAGTAGGAAAATGGCATGTTACTCATGACAAATTGATGATGTACATGAATGCATTAGCTGCATCTTCTGATAGGATAACTATTGAAGATCGCGGAAAGACCTTTGAGGATCGACCAATTTTACTATTGACCATTACGTCTCCAGAAAATCATGCAGATATCGATAATATCAGGAATTCTCATGTTGCCCTAACCGAGGAAAATTCGAACACCTTGAATACATCTAACATGCCTATTGTCGTGTACCAAGGGTTTTCCATACATGGTAACGAACCAAGTGGTAGCAATGCGTCATTACTGGCTGCTTATCATTTAGCAGCTTCTCAAAGTCAAGATGTGAAAGACCTTTTAGATAACACGGTCATACTATTCGACCCCTCTTTCAATCCAGATGGATTACAACGTTTTGCATATTGGGCCAATGTTAACAAGAGCAAAAACCTTAATGCTGATCCAAACGATCGTGAGTACAGTGAAGTATGGCCTGGAGGAAGAACAAATCATTATTGGTTCGACATGAATCGAGATTGGCTACCTGTTCAATTACCTGAATCGCGGGCAAGAATAGCTTCTTTCCACAAATGGATGCCAAACATTTTGACAGACCATCATGAAATGGGGACCAATGCAACATTCTTCTTTCAACCAGGAATTCCATCACGAACACATCCACTGACCCCACAAATGAATCAGCAATTAACCAAGGAAATAGGGAATTATCACGCGAAAGCGCTTGACAAAATTGGTTCTTTGTATTATACAGAGGAGAGTTTTGATGATTTCTATTATGGTAAAGGATCTACATTCCCCGATATAAACGGCGGTATAGGGATCTTGTTTGAGCAAGCTAGTTCAAGAGGACACATCCAGGAAAGTGCCAACGGCATATTGACTTTCCCATTTACAATAAGAAACCAGCTAACCGCAGCATTATCGACATTAGAGGCTGCTAAGAACATGCGAGTTAAAATATTGGATTATCAGAGGAGCTTTTTCAGTAATGCACGTAATGAAGCATCTCGACAAGGTAATAAGGCCATAGTTTTCGGTAGTGAAAAGGATGCTGCTCGTACGTTTCATTTAGCAGAAATATTAAAGCGTCATAAAATAACGATTCATGAAGTAAGTAGGGATTTTTCAACTAATGGCAAGAACTTCAAGAAAGGATATAGTTATGTTGTGCCAAAGAATCAAAGGAATACACGATTGATCAATGCTATGTTCGATGTGCGAACGACCTTTACGGATAGTTTGTTCTACGACGTTTCAGCATGGACCTTCAACCATGCATTCAATGTAGACTTTGCTGAAACCAGTACAAGCAATGCTGGTGCAGAAATTGCTGATCTCCAACCTA
>JABDMQ010000005.1 GCA_013001365.1 Flavobacteriaceae bacterium | reverse complement strand
CATATACATATACCTTATTCCAAGGTGCTACAATATGAAATCCTTCACCCAACGGTGGCTCATCAATTACAACACCGCCTCCGAATGTCTTATAAAGCACTCCTGCCTCTCCGGATCCAATTGTTATGGCAGATTTTGAAATGATAATTACTAATACGACCAGTATAAAGATAAAAGGCAATGCAACCTTAGGTAATTTTTCCATTTTATTATTGTTTTAAGTGTTAAATGAGTCCGTTATATTTTCTTAAAAACCACTCAACTGCTAGACTCACGGCAATTAGTGCCAATAGGTATTTCCAATCAATTAAAGGTACGACTTTTTTAGTACTTTTTTGAATAGCTAAAAATCGCTTATCATTGATTAATAGAGGAATCAAACTATCAGTATTTGCAATGAAAAAAGACCTTCCTCCTGTTCTCGTAGCCACTCTTTGAAGCCTGTCTACATCAGCATTCAAGAATTGTTGTTCAACATTGAATTCAAGAATAGTGAAACTACCGGATTGCTCCAATCCTTCGTTTGAAGCAGAAACAGTGAATGAGTATTCTCCAGGTAATAAATTGCTGAGATCAACTCTATAATCAGTATTGCTCAAAATGAATGGAAGTGTTCTTGACTCTCTGCTGTTCTTATCTCTTATTGAAATTTCCAAATTTCCACGACGGTCAAATTCATAGTTCTTATCAAAGAATTGCGCCGTGATCTCAATTGGCTCGCTCCCATCATAAAACGAAGCATAATTAATACTCAATCTATTTCGACGCTTATTCGATGCTAGATACTGAATTATTTTACCAATAAAATTATCGAATTCATTAAATGACCTAGAATTCAAGAAGCTCTGGGAACGCCATTTCCAAATTCCTTCTCCAAACAAAAATGCCTCTCTTCGTTCTCCATTTTCCAATGTTGCCAATAATGCTTGTTCAGTAACTATATTTCCAACCTTCTTAAACAAAATTGTCTCAACGGGGATTTCGAAATCTATATCGCCAAATGAGGATTTGAGCGGTGGAAACGAAGTGAATTTTAGATCATCCACCATGAACGTATTATAACCTGCATTCAAAGATGGTTGATATTCTTCTTCTTGATTGGTTTGATCCTTATCGAGGATTGAGGATGCATTCCCGAGAAAATTCCAATCTGTTTGAGTCCCAGTAATTGTAAAATGATTTTTATTTAATCGATCAAGAGTTTCATAAATGATCTTGAAATTCCTGTTAGGTTGGTAGATGATCACCAATTGATATTCATTTAAAATACCGACATCCACGTTTGATTTAAAGAATGAGACTTTTCGTTGTTCATTGCTTTCGATGGATTTCTTCAAAGCACCAAGGTCTGGATGAACAAGGTCACTAATAACAGCCACATTAGTCTTCTGATCAATGACTTCAACCGCAAAAGACTTAGTGTTATTGACTTTATTCTTTTCTTGTTCTAATGGAAGTATTTGGGCAGAATAACTGCGCACGCCCACTCGTGAAGCTTGAAGATCAAAATTGAGAACTTTGGAATTATTGTCTTTACTGAATGAAATTGGAGAACTGTAAACATTACTATTACCAGACTTTACAACGAATCTTGTATTAACTTTATTTGAACCACTATAAGTGAGAATTACTTCAACTGGAAATCGATTCTTCAGATAAGCATATCGATTTACGTTGAGTTGCTGAATTCTAAAATCAGTATAAGTTATTGTATCTCCGAGTATTACTGGAAATATTGGCTGCTCAAATTCAGAAAGTAAAAATTCGTAATCATTGCCATAAGTTTGGTTTCCATCCGAAACTAGCAGTATTGGTGCTGTTGTATTCTTGTAAATTTGAGCTAGGTCTTTTACAATTGAAGACAAGTTTGTTTGTTTCTCAGTAAAGGATAAAGAATCCATTGTTTCAAGACCATTACCGAATACATAACTATCTAGTTCAAATCGGTCTTTTAACTGTTCATTTTCCAGGATTTCACTTATAATGGTTTTGGCATTTTCATCTTGATCCAGATATTCGATTGATTCAGAATTATCAGCAAGAACCACTAAACTAGGCTTGTCGATACTATAAGAAACCTGTTCGAATTTCGGGTTTATAAGTAAAAGGAGTAAGAAGAATACTGAGATGAACCTAAGAAAGGTGTAAAGGAAATAATTGTTTTTTCTTTCATTCTTAGGATACCAATATTGAAAAAGCGCTAGTAATAGCGCTATGATTCCAGAGATGATAATGTAAAGAATGGTTTCCGTTGGCATTAATTATCTCCAGTTATGTTAACATTCCTCCATCAACATGCAAAGTTTGCCCTGTTATATAGGATGAAAGGTCACTCGCCAAAAATAAGCATGCATTAGCAACATCTTCTGGAGTGCCGCCACGTCTTAAAGGTATTGCCTTTCTCCAAGTATCAACTTGTTTTTCGTCCAGTTTGGCCGTCATTTCTGTTTCAATGAATCCAGGAGCAATGACATTGCTTCTAACATTTCGGGATCCGAGCTCTAAGGCAACAGATTTTGAAAAACCAATGATACCAGCCTTTGATGCCGCATAATTTGTTTGCCCGGCGTTTCCTTTAACCCCAACTACCGAACTCATATTAATGATCGATCCCTTTCTTTGTTTTAACATGGTTGTTTGCACCGCTTTGGTCATGTTGAATACAGATTTTAGGTTTACCTCAATAACCCTATCGAAATCTTCTTCACTCATTCGCATTAAGAGATTATCTTTTGTAATGCCTGCGTTGTTCACTAAAATATCTATACTCCCAAACTCCTCAAGGACATAATCAACCAAATCCAAAGCTTGCTTATAATTCGCAGCATTGCTTTTGTAGCCTTTTGCTTTCACACCAAGAGCTTGCAGATCTTTTTCAACCTGATCCGAAGCTGCTGCAGATGAAGCATATGTAAAAGCGACATTTGCGCCATGTTGCGCGAAGACCTCTGCAATTCCTTTACCTATTCCCCTACTTGCTCCAGTAATTATAGCTGTTTTTCCTTCAAGTAATTTCATTGATTTTGATTTGTATGGTTGCGTTATCAAATATAAGTGATCCTATTGATCCTGTAAACAAAAAATCCCGCCAATAGCGGGATTTTATAATAGTTTTAAGATTATGGTCAACCAAGGACCTCAGCAACTTTCTTTCCGATTTCTGCAGGTGAATCTACCACATGGATGCCACATTCCCTCATGATGCGTTTTTTGGCCTGAGCAGTATCATCACTTCCTCCAACAATAGCGCCAGCATGACCCATTGTCCTTCCTGCAGGTGCTGTTTCACCTGCTATGAATCCCACAATTGGCTTATTGCTACCACTCTCTTGATACCATTTAGCAGCATCTGCTTCCAATTGGCCTCCTATCTCGCCAATCATTACAACACATTCCGTTTCTGGATCATTAATCAATAATTCAACAGCTTCCTTGGTAGTAGTTCCTATAATTGGATCGCCACCAATCCCAATAGCTGTTGTTATACCAAGTCCTTGCTTGACAACTTGATCCGCCGCTTCATAAGTCAATGTCCCAGATTTTGAGACAACACCAACCCTGCCTTTCTTGAAAACAAAGCCTGGCATGATGCCGACTTTTGCTTCTTCTGGAGTAATGACTCCTGGACAGTTTGGGCCTATAAGCCTGCAATTCCTGTCCTTGATATAAGCCGCTGCCTTTATCATGTCTGCAACAGGGATTCCTTCAGTGATTGTGATAATCACCTTTATTCCTGCATCTGCGGCTTCCATAATGGCATCTGCAGCAAATGCGGGTGGTACAAAGATTATTGTGGTATCTGCTCCTACTTTATCTACGGCTTCTTTAACCGTATTGAAAACCGGTTTATCTAAATGAATCTGTCCACCTTTGCCTGGGGTAACACCACCAACTACATTAGTGCCGTATTCTATCATTTGACCAGCGTGAAATGTACCCTCGCTACCTGTAAAACCTTGCACAATTATTCTTGAATCCTTGTTTACTAATACACTCATTTAAAAAAATTTTATTTCGATCTTTAGTTGATCAACCTTTATTTAAAGAATTTAATCGCAAATGTACTTTTTTGCGATTGCTTTTTAAAGCTTTCATTATTTTATTTAATTCGATTCGATAATGAATCTTGATAGCCAAGCCTAGGATTTCTCTTTTAGCATTTTAATTATTTCTGGAATCTGACGAATAGAAGCAAGCTCCTTGTATTTCGACCTGAAATCATCAGCAGGAGTACCAAAATAACTCTTATTCCCTTCTAAGGATTTACTTACCCCCGATTGTGCTGAAATTACCGCTTTTGATCCAATTGTGATGGCACTTGTTATGCCAACTTGACCCCAAATCGTCACCTCGTCCTCAATAACGACACAGCCAGCTATACCAGTTTGAGAGGCAATTAAGCATTTCTTACCTATCACTGTATCATGACCAACTTGTATTTGATTGTCTAATTTAGATCCTTCACCTATAATCGTATCTCCAGATACACCTTTATCAATAGTACATAATGACCCAAGGTCAACATTGTCTTCTACTACAACTCGTCCTCCCGATTTTAACCGATCGAAACCTTCTGGTCTTTTCTTATAATAAAAAGCACTACTTCCTAATACACAACCGGCATGAATGATAACATTGTTGCCAATAATTGTGTCATCGTAAATACTTACGTTAGAATGTATGACACAGTTATCTCCAATCACAACATTATTCCCAATAAAACAATTTGGCTGTACCACTGTGTTTTTGCCTATCTTAGAAGATTTTGAAATATTGCTATCTGATGTCTTGAATGGTTTGAAATGATCCGTCAGCTTATTGAAATCACGGAACGGGTCATCAGAGACCAATAATGCCTTCCCTTCTGGGCATTCTACCTCTTTATTTATAAGCACAACGGTTGCTGCAGATTGTAAGGCCTTATCATAATATTTTGGGTGATCTACAAAGACGATATCTCCAGGAGTAACTACATGAATCTCGTTCATACCCTCAACAGGAAAATCCCTATCGCCAACAAAATAGCAACTTATTAATTTGGAAATTTCTTCAACTGTATGTGTCCTTGGAAATTTCATGCCTTATTTCTTTTCTCCATAAATAATCACTCTTGCAAACAACGGATGACATACCGGTATTTTGGAAAAGAACGAATCCAATCCATAACCAAGTCTATTCAACCAATTGCCATAGTTCTTATCTCCAAATACCTTAAGTGCAATGAATCCAGTAGCCACACTGAAAAAATCGAAAAAATAATGGTCGAAGGTAAAACTGCTCTTCAGTATAGCAATATCCTTGGATATCAAGGCATGTTCATCGGGAGTTCGCTCCTTAGGATTCAGCTTACGGTATATCTTGTATAAGGGATTCATGTTAAGTGGTTCTAGAAAAACGATCTTACCATTTGGTCGTAATACTCTATGCACATGATTAATGGTTTTCTCGATATCAAGATGATGCAGTATGGCTCCACCAAACACAACATCAAATGATTCATCCTCAAACTCGAGTGAATTAGCATCCATTAAACGAAAATCGGTCTTGAAATCAACATTTGCTGCAAGTTTTTTTCCAGTTTCCAAATCGTTATCGGAAATATTGATGCATGTCAAGCTTTTTGGGCGAACCTCATTACCCTTGAACCAAACATTCCATGTATATGAACCGAGTTCCAGGACATCTTTATCTGAAAAATCCTTAACCAATGAATCCAGGATTCTTTTTTGCTTTTTATAGGAGAAGTGAAAAGCATGCCTTCTTAATTTGCGAATTTTGGTGCGGTCCAGTGTTCTCTCGTTCCAGATCTCTTTTTCAAGAGCGTTTATTTCTTCACGTGTCCGTACTTCCTTTGTCCCCATTAAAGTTGCTTATTATTCTTTTATACGCTCCTTATAGGCTCCTTTAGCAGTATCTATTTTAATCTTGTCTCCTTCGTTAATGAATAAAGGGACGTTAATCGTCGCTCCTGTTTCAACGGTCGCAGGCTTTGTGGCATTAGTCGCTGTATTGCCTTTTACTCCAGGCTCCGTAGCTGTCACTTCTAGGATGACACTCGCTGGCATTTCAACCGAAAGAGGTAAGTTATCCTCGGTATTTATGATGACCGTTACGACTTCTCCTTCTTTCATTAGACTGGGATTATCCAATGTAGATTCCTGCAATTGAATTTGCGAGTAATCTTCAGTATTCATGAAATGATAAAATTCGCCATCATTATATAAGTATTGGAATTTATGTGTTTCAACACGAACATCATCAATTTTATGTCCTGCAGAAAACGTATTGTCTATAACCTTACCAGTTGTCACACTTTTCAGTTTCGTACGAACAAATGCTGGGCCTTTCCCTGGTTTTACATGCAAGAACTCAATGATCTTATAAATATCATGGTTATATCTTATGCATAAGCCATTTCTAATATCGGATGTATTTGCCATTAATTTTAATTTGATTTAAAATAGCCTTTCATGATACCTCGATGTGAATTCTTTATGAATTGAAGAATCTCATCGCGTTCTGAAGTAGCTTCCATTTCTGCCTCGATAATCTCCGACGCTTGGGTATTATTATAATTCTTTTGATACAATATCCTAAATATGTCCTGTATTTCTCTGATTTTCTCAGTGCTATAGCCTCTTCTACGTAACCCGACTGAGTTAATCCCAACATAGGACAATGGTTCTCTAGCCGCTTTTACATAAGGAGGCACATCCTTTCTTACCAACGACCCGCCAGTTACAAAGGCATGATTTCCAATAGCACAGAACTGATGTACTGCGGTCATACCAGCAAGTACAACATAATCACCAACAGTAATATGCCCTGCCAATGTGCTATTGTTCGAAAATATGCAGTTATTGCCAACAATACAATCGTGTGCGACATGACAATACGCCATAATTAAGCAATTATCACCAATAACAGTTTTCATCCTATCGGTGGTTCCACGATTAATGGTAACGCATTCTCTTATAGTCACGTTGTTGCCAATCTCAGCCGTAGTATCCTCATCATTGTATTTAAGGTCCTGTGGTACCGCAGAAATAACAGCACCAGGAAAGATATTGCAATTCTTGCCAATACGTGCTCCTTCCATTATCGTAACACTGGAACCAATCCATGTACCTTCACCAATTACGACATTGTTATGTATTGTAGCGAAAGGCTCTATGACGACGTTCTTGGCGATTTTAGCACCAGGATGTACATATGCAAGAGGTTGATTCATAATTACTTGACTTTGGTTATTTGAGCCATTATTTCAGCTTCAGATACTAGTTTTCCGTTCGCATATGCCCTGCCCTGCATCTGACAAATACCGCGTCTAATTGGCGACATAAGGTCCAATTTGAAGATCAGTGTATCTCCTGGCACGACTTGATGCTTGTAACGTACGTTATCAATTTTTAGAAGATAGGTCAAATAATTCTCTGGGTCTGGTACCGTACTTAGTACCAAGATCCCGCCTGTCTGTGCCATAGCTTCAATTTGCAACACGCCAGGCATAACAGGAGCTCCAGGAAAATGACCAACAAAAAATGGCTCGTTCATCGTTACATTCTTTATCCCGACAACATGTGTCTCTGATAATTCTAGGATTCTATCGACCAACAAAAATGGAGGCCTATGAGGAAGCATCTCCATAATCTGATTGATATCCTTTACTGGAGGTGCATTTAAATCAACTTCAGGAACGTAATTCCGTTTTTCTTGCTTGATTATCTTTTGAAGTTTCTTAGCGAATTGAGTATTTACGAAATGACCTGGTTTATTAGCAATTACCTTACCTCTAATACGGGTTTTCACTAATGCCAGATCTCCGAGAACATCAAGCAATTTATGCCTTGCGGCTTCATTAGGATAATGCAAGGTCAAGTTATCCAATATACCGTTTGGTTTAACAGCAATGGCGTCTTTATTAAAAGCTACCTTAAGTTTTTCAATAGTATCATTGGAGATTTCCTTATCCACATATACAATGGCATTATTAAGGTCTCCTCCTTTGATCAAACCGTTTTCAAGGAGCATTTCAAGCTCATGCAAGAAACTGAATGTCCGCGCATCGGCGATTTCGGTCTTGAAATCTGAAAGATGCTTTAACGTGGCATTTTGAGTGCCTAATACCTTGGTACCGAAATCGACCATTGTGGTCACTTGGTATTCTTCAGCCGGCATGACAATTATCTCACTTCCTGAATCTTCATCGACATAAGAAATTATTTCCTTGACGACATATTCCTCCCTGTCCTGCTCTTGCTCTACTATTCCCGCTTTTTCGAGGGCTTCAATAAAAAATTTTGAGGACCCATCCATAATTGGTGGTTCCGATGCGTCCAGTTCTAATATGGCATTATCAATATCCATACCGACCAAAGCTGCAAGCACATGTTCACAGGTCTGGATCATGACGCCATTCTTCTCTAAACAAGTACCTCTTTGGGTATTCGTGACATATGAAGCATCTGCCTCTATAATTGGGCTTCCTTCCAGATCGACACGCTTAAATGCAAATCCATGATTTTCTGGAGCTGGCTTAAATGTCAAACACACCTCTTTGCCAGTATGCAAGCCCACTCCTTTAAGAGAAATCTCTTTTGCAATGGTCTTCTGTTTTACCTCTGTACTAATCATTATCCCGTACTTTTTTCTCTATTTCACTTATGTTCTTCATTATCTTTGGAAGATTCTTGAAATACACATATGATTTGTTATAATCGCTGTAAGGCAGGGCTGGTGAGCCTTGCAACACCTCATTGTCTTTTACATTACGTCCAATACCAGATTGTGCTTGTATCCTGACATTGTTCCCTATTACAATATGGCCTACTATTCCCACTTGCCCACCGATCTGACAATTTTCACCAATTTTTGTGGAACCGGCAATTCCAGTCTGTGCTGCAATGACCGTATTTTTACCTATCTCCACATTGTGGGCAATCTGTATTTGATTATCCAACTTAACTCCAGTTCTTATAATGGTCGAACCTAGGGTAGCTCTATCAATTGTTGTACCAGCACCTATATCTACATTATCTTCAAGAATGACGTTACCTGTTTGCGGCACTTTTTGATATTCACCATTTTCATCGGGTGAGAACCCAAATCCATCAGCTCCAATTATAGCACCAGAGTTGATTACACAATTATTACCAATTACGCATTCTGAATAGATCTTCGCTCCTGAGAAAACCACTACATCGTTGCCTAGGGTCACATTATCACCGATATAAGCATTAGGATAGATCTTTACATTGTCTCCTAAATTCACATTATTACCTAAATATGCAAAGGCACCTAAATAAATATCCTCACCTAGTTTAGCAGATTCAGAAACATATGAGGGTTGTTCAATGCCAACCTTGTTCATTTTCACCTTGTTGTAATAATGCAATAATTTAGAAAAAGATTTGTAGGCATCTTCAACTTTGATCAAGGTGGTCTTGATAGTTTCTTCCGCTTCAAAATTCTTGCCTACAATGGTTATGGAGGCGTCTGTGGAATATATATAAGATGTGTATTTAGGGTTGGCCAAGAAGGTCAAAGAACCCATGGTCCCCTCTTCGATCTTGGAAAGCTTGGATACCTCAACATCAGGATTGCCAACAACGTCACCTTCTAAAATGCCTGCAATTTGCGATGCCGTGAATTTCATTCGTTCCCTAATACGTGCTTTGTTAAGTAAGTCTTACTACAATTCTTATTGCAGTTGCGCAAAAATAGCAAAAAATGTGCTAAAGTTTGTTCTTTGGGTAACATATAAAATGCTTTACCACAGGCTTGGAGAGTGCCTTAAGATTAAGATGATCCGAAAGTTTTACAACATCCTTGACCTTTCCTTCCCTGGTCAAGATATTGATGTTGCCTTCCAACTCATGATAAGCTAAATTCTCAATAGTCCCAGAGAAAACGAAATAATCGGCTTCTTCAGGAGTTATCCTGTATTTCTTGATTAGATTGTCCTTATGTTTCTGCAGGGAATCATTATCAATTTCCTTGTTCTTGATCCTGATCTTCAACAAGTCCCTGTTAATAATCATATCGCAAAGATTGCTAAGAACGAAATCATCATGATACTGCCAATCCTTCATTGCTGATAGTATATCGCTATCATCAAGCCTCGCAAACAAATCCAAGATATCATCAGTGAAATCATTAAGTCCCACCCTGTTTTTCAGGAAATATAGCAGAGGATCACTTGCCTTTAAGGAAACGCCATTATTGGTCAATTCCTTCGCCCTCTTTAGCACACGAATCAACAATTGCTCTGCAACCAACCCAGTCTTGTGCAAATACACTTGCCAATACATGAGTCGTCTGGCCAGCAGGAATTTCTCAACAGAATAAATGCCTTTTTCTTCAATTACCAATTGATTATCTACCACATTGAGCATGGTTATGAGCCGCTCAGAATTAATATTACCTTCCGGAACTCCCGTATAAAAGCTATCCCTTCGTAAGTAATCTGCCCTGTCCATGTCTAGTTGACTCGAGATCAATTGACACATAAAGGTCTTGGCATATGTCCCTTTGAACATCTCGATTGCAAGCGTTAAACTTCCGTTAAAGTTTTCGTTCAGGACTTCCATGAATCTTACCGAGATCTGCTCATGGTTTAGTTGTTCTACAATGCTATGCTCCATGGCGTGAGAAAAAGGACCATGGCCAATATCATGCAGCAAGATTGACAAATAGAGTGCGTCTTCCTCTTTGCTAGAGATCTCAACTCCCTTAAAGCGAAGGACTTGTACAGCTTTCTGCATTAAGTGCATGCTCCCTAAGGCATGATGAAACCTAGTGTGATGTGCTCCAGGAAAAACTAAATAAGACATGCCCATTTGTGAAATACGACGAAGTCTCTGGAAGTATTTATGCTCGATCAAATCGAACACCTGTGAATTCGGAATAGTAATAAATCCGTAAATTGGATCGTTGAATAACTTGAGTTTGTTCTTCTTGTTCAAACGGCTTTATTTCATTAATCAAACAAATATAAACTTTAAATGAGTAACATAAATATTCTCTGGGTAGATGATGAGATCGACCTTTTAAAACCTCATATAATTTTCCTTGAACAAAAGAACTACAAGGTCACTACATGCCAAAGTGGTACCGAAGCCATTGATATTGTAGATGACCAGATTTTTGATATCGTGTTCTTGGATGAGAACATGCCAGGGCTTACTGGATTGGAAACACTTTCTGAAATCAAGGAAAAGCGGGCGAACCTGCCTGTGGTCATGATCACGAAAAGTGAGGAAGAGTATATCATGGAAGAAGCCATCGGCAGCAAGATAGCAGACTATCTTATTAAGCCAGTGAATCCGAATCAGATCTTATTAAGCCTAAAAAAGAACCTTGACCATTCACGATTGGTCTCAGAGAAAACAACTTCGGATTATCAACAGGAATTCAGGAAGATTGCCATGGACATGGCCATGGTGAATAGTTATGAAGAATGGGCTGACCTCTATCAAAAATTGATCTTCTGGGAAATACAATTAGAAGACATCGAAGATGCCGGCATGTTCGAAATCCTTGAATCCCAAAAAAATGAGGCGAATTTGCAATTTGGCAAGTTCATAGAGAAGAATTACGAAGATTGGTTTGAGCCAAATTTCGATGCCCCTATCATGTCGCACACATTGTTCAGGGAACGCATCGTACCAGAATTAAGCAAAGAACAACCAACGTTATTGGTAGTTATTGACAATCTAAGGTACGACCAATGGAAGGCCTTTGAGCCAATAGTGAATAACTATTATAAAAAGGACTCGGAAGAAGCTTTTTATAGCATCTTGCCAACGGCAACACAATATGCCAGGAATGCGATCTTTTCTGGGTTGATGCCAAGTGATATGGAAAAACTGCATCCCAATTACTGGAAGAATGATACGGATGAAGGGGGCAAGAACCTTTTTGAAAATGAATTCCTGACTGCTCAAATGAAACGTCTTGGACTGAACCACTTGAAACATGAATACTACAAGATCACAAATCTTAAGAATGGTAAAAAGTTAGTTGATAATTTTAGAGGCCTGAAAGACAACGACCTTAGTGTTGTGGTCTATAATTTCGTGGATATGCTGTCGCATTCGAAGACAGAAATGGATGTTGTCAAGGAATTGGCATCTAACGATAAGGCATATAGGTCACTAACGGTAAGCTGGTTCAAGAACTCACCGTTGCTAGAGATGATTCAACAAGCCCAAAATCTAGGCTTTAAACTGATCTTGACTACAGACCACGGCACTATTAATGTAAAGAACCCATCTAAGGTTGTAGGTGATCGAGATACTAGTCTTAATCTGCGTTACAAGACCGGAAGGAGTCTTACTTATGAAAACAAGGATGTTTTTGCTGCCACAAATCCTAAATCCGTGCATTTGCCATCCATTAGTATGAGTAGTTCGTTTATTTTCGCAAAAGGTGACCTGTTTTTCGCCTATCCTAATAACTATAATCATTATGTTAGTTATTACAGGAATACCTATCAACATGGTGGGGTTTCTTTGGAAGAAATGGTTATTCCGTTCGTGGTCTTGAACCCTAGATAAAAAAGGCGATTGGCGCTATGCTTGTATAAGTATTTTAATACTGAAAGCGTAAAAAATAACTCCTATTAAATCCAAAAAACATCGATGAAATGCAATAAATTTTGGATTTTACCAGAAATATTGTTTATTATTGCATAGAGTAACCAAAGCTATTTTCATAACCTAAACATGACCACTACCTACAAAATCAACGACTTAGCGACTGTAGCGAAACAGGTTTTGGAAGAAATGACTTCCAAGACACTGCTTTTTTACGGAGACATGGGAAGTGGCAAGACAACTTTGATCAAGGCTATGGTCAAGGCTTTAGGTGGCGATGATGATACCTCTAGCCCAACGTTTTCGATAGTAAACGAATATGAAGTGGAAAATGACGTGGTTTACCATTTCGATTTGTTTCGAATTGAAAACGAAACAGAAGCCTATGATATTGGTATTGAAGATTATTTATACTCAGGTCACTATAATTTCATTGAATGGCCAGAGAAGATTAAGGCACTTTTACCGCATGATGCGGATAGATTATATGTAAGTATTAACCAAGATGGTTCAAGATCCCTCAAATTGGACCATGCTATGAATTTAACCCAGTAACCCTATGGAGTGACGCTTGAAAAACAAGCACAAGTACAAGCCACATATTGACAATAAAAGTTCATTAATTACGGTTTAACCGTAAGCCCACAGCCCTTT
>JABDMQ010000373.1 GCA_013001365.1 Flavobacteriaceae bacterium | reverse complement strand
GCGTAAAGATCACCAATATAATTACCTTCAAGCCTTATGGTGAAACCATTGTCTCGATAAAGCAAAGAAGCATTCGCTTTGTGATCTGGAATTCCCGGTAAATCGTTACCCTCAAAATTTCCTGAAGGTATTTCATAGGAGTCATATCGAAAGTGGGAATATGTGTATGCCGCTGAAAGACGAAGATTATTGCTTAAGTCATTGATGTAACTTAACTCTAAACCTTTTCTTTTAGTGCTTCCTGCATTTCTATAAAAGGTGCGATCGGGAAACTGGGCAAGTTCGTAAGGAACTAGGTCATCATCTGTTTTGATGTAGAACACTACTGCTTCAAAAGATTGATTTTCGTTCTTTGATTTAATTCCTAATTCGAAGTTTCTTGCTTTCTGAGCTTCCAGTTCTTCATTGAAACCACCTGTTCCTGTTGGGTCGGCAGAAAGCTCGCTTAATGTTGGAGTCTCAAAACTTGTAGAAAAGCCAGTAAACAAAGATTGCTTGGAATTCAGCCTATAGGTCAATCCGATGCTTGGATTGAACGCATTTAACTTGATCTCTCCGGATGCATCGCCATTATTCAAGAAATCGTCTACGGCTTCCAGTTTGTTAATATCGTATCTCACGCCAACACGAATCAATAATTTATCGAGAGTCCAATGATCCAGCAAGTAGATTCCTAGGTTAGAGAATTGTTCGAGTTGATCCAATGTCATGTTTCCTTGCTCGCCATTTAAGTTCCTGAATCTTTTTCTATTGTCGTTTTGGATGGCCCAATCATAGCCAACTTGTAATCTGTTCTCACCAGTCTTGAATTCAAAGCTACTACCATTGCCAAAATAATTACGTTGTAGATCAATTACACCACCGAATTCAAATGGAAGTTTGCCTTTGAAATTTCTAGAAGCAAAGAAGCCATAGGTCGAAAAATTGGACTTCTGATCAATATTGAGTTCATAACTTGACCCTATCTTAAATTGCTCGACCGATTCCTCAGTCTTGAAATCTACATTTCGTTGTCTTGCCTGGCGTCTATTGGCATTCAATTCGTCCAAAGTAAGGCCTCCAGCATCTTCAGCATAAGGACTATTTGTGTAATTAAGAAGTAGATTCAATTTTGAATTCTCGGAAAACCGATGTGCCATTTTTGCATCAAAATTATAATTTGAAAATCCGCTCTGGTCTCTGTAGCCATCCGTATTGGTATAATTCCCTTGAAGAATGAATGAGGTGTTGTTCCTCCTGAATCCATGAAGTATCTGATACTTCTGAAAACCATAATTACCAATTGATATATCCCCCTCAAAGAATGGTTTTTTTACAGTATTCATTGTCCTGATACTAATAATTCCTCCAGAGGCATTACCATATAATGTTGCGGAAGGTCCTCTTATGACTTCAATATCCTCAATGATTCCCAAATTAAGATTATCCAATTGGCCTTGTCCGTCTGGAGTGGTTTCAGGAATGCCATCTACCAATAGCTTAATACCGCGTATTCCAAAAGCAGAGCGCGACCCAAAACCACGAAGGGATATCCGGAGATCTTGTGAATAGTTATTTGCATTTAGGGAAAATAATCCAGGAACCTCATTTAAGTATTCTTGAAATGACAGTTGCTGACGAATGAACTGGGTTTCAGAAAAATTCAATTTCGTTGTTGACAGCGGAATCGCCAACTGGGATTCCTGAAGTCGTGTAGCTGTAATAATAACCGAATCGATACTCACGGTTTGAATGCTATCTACTTGAGAATATATGGTTGTGCAACACAAAAGAATCAAAACCTTAATCGGAGTTGACAAAAAATTTGGCCTTATAGATGATAATTTGAAAATCTTGTATCTCATTAGATTAATAGACCTTCTAGTTTCTTTAGTTCTCCACCTTCAGTTGCATTAATTATCATTTCAGAATTTTCTAGGTTTATCCTTAATTCGGCAATATCGTTGGAGTTTGTCCATTTAATATGGATTCTGTTGTTCGAAGTCTCTATTAAATCAAAATGCCCATTGAACGCTGAATGCGTATTTCTGAAAACCATCAGATTACCTAATACCTTTACCATAGGTTTATCCAATTCTTGATCAATTTCTGCTTTAGTAAAGTAATGCCTGTTAATATCCCTACCTACATTGGTCTTTGCCAATAACTCCATATCGTTCTTGCCTCCAAAAAGTCCAACATAATATATTTGTGGAATTCCGGGCACAAAAAATTGTATTGCTCTTGCCATTAAATAGGCTTTTTCATTTCTTCCTAATGCATCAAAATACGTGCAGTTAACTTGATAAAGATCTAAGTTTGATGCGGCAGCGCCAGTAGCTTTCAGGCTTTGCCCATTGCTGTTTTCATGCATTTTTTTAACTATTCTGTCCAAGATATCATCAGGAATTAGTCCTAGATTTCCATTTTCTGAAGCTACATCTACGATACCTATTCCATCATGCGTATCTAACACCGTGATGCAATTTCTCGGACTCATATTAAGCCATTTTTTAAGGTTTCTCGAGTTCTTATTGAATAAAGTGTCCAAAACCAAAACTGGTAATGCAAAATCATAGACGAAATCGACACGTTTTGCGATCCCTATCTGTGTTTTGTAGTATGAATGTATTTCTACCAAGACTTCAATGCCTCGTGCTTTTGCTTCATTAGACAAGATTTCGATGAATTTAAAGGTCTCCTCAATCATAAAGCATGAAGTACCTGGTCTCTTTATCGCATATCCAGCAGCGTCCAATCGAATCATCTTAACACCACCTTTTTCAAAGGTGTCCAGAATGCCTAATAGATATTGCATCCCTATTTCGGATTCTACGTCTATGTCTATCTGATTACTTGTAAAAGTGGTCCATATTAACTTACTTCTTCCATCCTTAAAACTAAACTCGGTAAAAGGACGATTAGGTCGAGGCCTATAGATCTTTGAGAGGTCAGTTTCTGAAGCTCCATCAGGAAAAACTGAATCATAACTCAAGAACAGGGAAGCATATTCTGAGGTTTCGCCATTTTTCAAATAATCTTGAAATTGTGATGATTCAGCAGACACATGATTCACGATGAGGTCTGCCATAATATCTACTTCCTTGCTTATCGCCTTAAGGTCTTGCCATTTCCCTAATCGCTCATCAACCTTTGTATGGTCTATGGGATCAAAGCCTGCATCCTCGCCATCAAAAGGATAGTAAAATGGCAAAATATGAATACCTCCAAATAAACCCTTTAATTGGGTTATTATAAGATCATTTAATTCCTTTAAAGTGTTACATCCTATTCTATCCACATAGGTTATTAGCTGTACTTGGTTTTTCATTGACGTATTTCAGGTGATTAATATTGACTTGAGAAAAACTGACGATAAAAGTATAGAATGAAATTAACTGCTCATAACTTAATCAAGAAATTCTTTTAACTCCTGTGGGAAAGTAGAAGGGTCAAATTCCCATAGATAAGGCAATGCATAAAATACCATTATTACAATTAGCAATATCGAAATTAAATTCAACCAAAATCCTGTCTTGACCATATCGGGGATTGAGAGATAACCAGAACCAAAAACCACTGCATTAGGGGGTGTTGAAATAGGTAACATAAACGCGCATGATGAAGCCGCTGTTGCTCCTACCATCAATAAAAAAGGATTAACATCCATGACCAAAGCAAGCGGTGCCAATATTGGTAAGACCATAGCTGTAAGAGCCATGTTGGAGGTGACTTCGGTGATAAGATTAACAAATAACACCAATAGAAATACCAGCATGAGCAAAGGAACATCTTTCAATAATGTCATTTGCTCTCCAAACCATTGGGCTAATCCACTACCACCAAATCCAGAAGCGATGGACATACCGCCACCGAAGAGTATCAAGATTCCCCAAGGCAGCTTAACCGCCTCTTGCCAAACAAGCAGGTTTCGTCTTTTTTGTCTTGATGGTAAGATAAATAGGACAATGGCACTTGCAATTGCAATGATCGTATCGTCAATCGATGGGAGGATTTGTTTCAATAAGAACGATCGGCTTATCCAGGCCAATGCTGTACAAATGAAAACCGTGGCCACCAGTTTCTCTTCGAAAGACATTTTACCCAATTCGTCTAATTGTCGTTTTATCTCACTTCTACCGCCCGGAAATTCCTTTTGCTTGAACTTGAATCCAAAACGTGTTAAATAATACCAGCAAATAAATAATAAAGTCAATGAAATCGGTAACCCGAAAACGATCCATTGCGAAAATGTGATCTCAATATTGAATAACTCATAGAACACACCTGCAAAAACTAGATTTGGGGGAGTTCCGATCAATGTCCCAATGCCACCAATAGTTGCACTGTAACCAATGGCCAGCATCAAGGCTTTCCCAAAGATTCTATTTTCATTTTCAATTGTATCTGGATTATCCTTTAATTGCGTTACGATTGCCATTCCAATAGGCAGCATCATGACAGAGGTTGCAGTATTACTTATCCACATTGATAAGAACGCAGTGGCTAGCATAAATCCAAGGATAATATTGACGACACTGGTCCCCACCATATATATAATGGACAAGGCAATTCGCTTATGAAGATTCCAGCGCTCAATGGCAATGGCCAAAATAAAACCACCTAGAAAAAGGAAAATGAATTTATGTCCGTAAGCAGCTGCAGTAGTGCTAAGGTCCAATCCTCCTGATAAAGGAAAAAGGACTAAAGGCAACATAGCCGTTACTGGAATCGGTAGTGCTTCAGTGACCCACCATATGATCATCCAAGAAACACTCGCAAGTATGGCATTGGCTTCTTGGCTCAGGCCTTCTGGATGAAAGAAAGATAGGATAATAATAAAAACCAAAGGACCTAAAACAAGACCTAAGGATTTTTTGTTAATTGTCATTTATTTAAAATAAATTGATAGTTAGTTTAACATAATAAATAACTAAATTAGCTAAATCCAGCATCCCTGCAAATAACGAATAAATAGTGAAAGAACGCATTACCTTAAAACATATCGCCAAGATCTTTGATGTCTCTATCGCTACCGTTTCCAAATCCTTGAATGATAGTCATGAAATAAGTACTGAAACAAAGAAAAAGATTCAGGCCTATGCAAAAGAGCAGAACTATAAGCCTAATAGCATTGCCTTGAGCCTGTTGAACAAGAAAACAAAGACCATAGGCATCATAATCCCCAATATCCTGAATTCCTTTTTTGCAAAAGCGTTTGTTGGCATGGAAAAAGTGGCCTCCGAGAATGGTTTTAATATTATTTCATGTATTACAAATGAATCTTATGAAAAAGAGGTCAATATAATGGAGCTATTGAAGAATGGAACCTTGGATGGTTTCATTATTTCCTTATCTGAAGGGACACAGGTCAAACAAGATTTCAGTCATTTAACCAACGCTATCAATGAGGGTTTACCTATAGTTATGTTCGATAGGGTTACCGATCAAGTTGAATGCGATAAAGTAATTGTTGATGATATGGAAGGTGCTTATAATGCAACTTCACATCTAATAAGGACTGGATGCAAGAATATAGCCTTATTGTCAGAACTCTACAATTTAAGTGTTGGTAAATTAAGACTTGAAGGTTACAAGAAAGCTTTAAGAGACCACAATATTGAGATTGATGAATCCTTGATCATTAATGTCAATAAAAACGACGACTTTGATGCGACTCTTATTCCTTTTATTAAGGACAAGAATATCGATGCAATATTATCTTTAGATGAAAATTCTGCAATCAAGGCAGAGAAAACCGTACTAAATAAAGGTTATAACATTCCTGAAGACATGAGCATTATAGGTTTCACGAATGGAAAATTACCAAGATTCGTAACGCCATCCATATCGACCATTAGCCAACATGGTCGTGTGGTTGGAGCAGAAGCAGCGCAAATGCTCATAAATAGATTGAATGATGATGAAGATCGTGAGTATAAGACAAAGGTCATTAATACCAGTTTGATCCAACGTGAATCTACAAAGGAAACTGTTTCTAATTAATTTCTCCACTTCAAGGATTTCCTTATTAATTCTTTTGATTAGGTTGCTAAAATGCCAAAAATGGTCATTTAATAAGTCAATATCTGTATTTTAGAGGGTAGAAAATTCATAATTCAATAATATATATTACATTTATGGCCGAAAACGTTTTCGTTATTTTTTTAGTATTAATGGTTAGTCATCTGTCATTTTTTACATATTTTTAACGATCAAATAACATTATCAACACAAAGAAAAATACTAATTAAACCTTTAAATTTATGAAGATCAAGTTACTCAAAAGCATGGTGCTCCTAGGAGCAATGCTTTCATTTGGGTTTATTCAAGCTCAAAGTGTTTCAGGTACAGTTATCGATAATAATGGCATTCCTTTACCAGGGGCCAACGTTATTGTTCAAGGTACCTCAAATGGAGCTCAAACCGATTTTGATGGAAATTATACTCTTAACAATGTTGCTTCAGATGCAGTATTGGTTGTGAGTTATGTGGGTTATGACACCCAGGAAATTCCAGTAAACGGCCAAAGTACAGTTAACGTTACCTTACAAGAAGGTAATGCATTGGACGAGGTAATTGTAATCGGTTATGGTGCTACAACTGTTAAAGATGCAACAGGTGCTGTATCTTCGGTTAGTGCCGAGGATTTTAATGCTGGTATCATTGCAACACCAGAACAACTTATCCAAGGTAAGACGGCTGGTGTACAGATCACACAAACAAGTGGTGAGCCTGGTGCCGGTATCGATATACGTATTAGGGGTACGAACTCCGTACGTTCGAACAACAATCCGTTATTTGTTGTCGATGGAATACCATTAGCTGGTGGAAGTACTTCTGCTGGACTGGAAGTTGCTGGAGTTGGTTCCAACCCTGCAAAGAATCCATTAAGTTTCTTGAATCCTAACGACATTGCAAGTATCAGTGTCTTGAAGGATGCTTCTGCAACAGCAATCTATGGTGCACGTGGTTCTAACGGTGTTGTTATCATTACAACGAAAACAGGAAGATCCAATAGAGGAGAGTTCCAATATAGTTCGAACCTGAGTGTTTCTAACCCAGCAAAGACTTTCGATCTTTTAGATAGAAATAGTTATTTGTCAGAAAGTACGCGTTTAGGATTCAATGCCAATGCACGTGATTTCGGTAGTGATACAAGCTGGCAAGGATTCATATATAGAGGTTCTGCCTCTACTAACCAAAACCTTTCTTATTCCAAGAATTATGGACAAGGAAATTACCGTGCTACTTTCGGATATGGTAAGCAAGTAGGTATTGTAGAATCTGCTGACCTTGAAAGAATAACAGGTAGATTGAATGTCGTACATAGACTATTGGATGATAAGTTGAAATTGGATTTCCAAGGAACGATCTCTAGAGTTAATGACGATACAGCTCCTTTAGCAGGTACTGCCGGTTTTCGAGGAGATTTAATTGGAGCTTCTTATGCTGCCAATCCAACATGGCCTGTAGATCCAGATTTTGGACGTAATGGAGAAACTGGTGGATTGATAAATCCAGCTAACCTATTGGCTTACACTCAAAATGAAACAAAAACCAATCGTTACTTACTTAGCCTTTCTGGTGAGTACAGTATTACTGATGATTTAAAGGCTAAGCTTAGCGGTGGTTATGACTACACGAGCTCTGATAACAGGGCTGTAAGTTCGGCTGATAATTTAATAGATGCTGTATTTGGAAATGGTAGAGGTAATTATAACGACTTCGAATTCGAGAATACGATCATGGAAGCTACATTGAATTATAACACCGATCTTGGTAACGATTCAAGACTAGATGTACTAGCTGGTTATTCTTACCAAAAATTCGATAGGAATGGTGTTCAGGCTCAAGGATGGGGCTTTGGAAGTAGAGACCTTAATAGAATGGGGACTGATCTTGTAGATGCTGTTAATAGGGTAACTGGACAAATTACTGGTCCTTACCAACAATTTGGATTTGGTCCAAATGTAATTGGAGCACCCGCTGGTACGAATACATTTATTAATAGATTGACAACTGGATTGCCAACTGATTATATTGCTGCTCAAACTGGTGGTGCTGTTAAAGCTGCCGTAGTTAATACATTTGATAATTTTGATGAGATACAATCTTATTTTGCTAGGGTTAATTACACACTAAATAATAAGTATCTTTTCACTGCAACTATGAGAGCGGATGGCTCGACAACGTTTGGTGAAGGTAATAAGTATGGTTACTTCCCTTCTGGTGCAATTGCATGGAAATTAAGCGAGGAAGACTTCATCGGAGATAACGTATCAACACTGAAATTAAGGTTAAATGCCGGTCTTACTGGTAACCAAGAAGGTGTAGGATACGGTAATGCAATCAGGAGAACACGATTCAATGGTACAGGTATAGCAAACAACGGTGATATTTCTGTTCCTGGTACTGGAGTTGTAGCATTCGAGAATAGAGACCTTAAATGGGAAAGTACACTACAATATGGTGGTGGTATTGATTTCGGATTCAATAACGACAGATTGAATGGTAGTGTGGATGTATATCGTAAAGAGACAAGAGACCTATTGTTCAATATTAATTCAGCACAACCAGCAATTCAACCTTTCCGATTCGTGAATTTACCAGATTCCAAGATCATTAATGAAGGTATTGAATTTGCATTAGGTTATGATTTCATACAATCTGAAGATCTGACTTGGAATATGACTGCCAATGTAGCCTTGAATGACAACGTAGTAGAGTCTTTAACTGGTGAGTACATTGCTGGTGCAATTAATGGTCAAGGTCTTACTAATGCATTCTCTCAGAACCTTAAGGAAGGATATCCATTATTCTCCTGGTACATCAGGGAATTCGAAGGATTTGATACAAATGGTAATGCTATTATCGGTAATGGTGGAGATCCTGTATTTGTTGGAAAAAGTGCATTGCCTGAGATTACAGGTGGTCTTTCAACGAGTGTTAATTATAAGAACTGGAACTTGAATGCCTATTTCAATGGTGCATTTGGACACTACCTATATAATGCCACTAGAAACGCGTTCTTTACAGCAGGTTCATTTGCATCTGCTAGAAATGTATTGGCAGAAACACTTACAAGTGGAGAATCAACTAATGCATCGGCTGACCCAAGTACACGATTCTTGGAGAAAGGTGATTTTGTAAGATTACAGAATTTATCATTATCTTACAACCTACCAATGGAAGGTGATGGCTTGTTCAAGTCTGTATTGCTGTCTGTTACTGGGCAAAACGTATTCGTAATCACTGATTATAGCGGATTGGATCCAGAAGTTAGTAGTAGAACTGATGGAGGTTTACCTACTTTAGGTATCGATTATGGAGCTTTCCCTAATCCAAGAACCTTCACTTTTGGTATTAATGCTAAATTTTAATAAAAATAATTATGAAAAGAACATTTAAATTAAATTCAATTTTCGCGATTATGTTTGCCTTCATAGGCTTCATATCGTGTACAGATCTAGAATTAGAGGCTACTGATTCTGTATTGCAGGATACACCGATATTTGATGGTGTTGAGGATCCAACTAGTTCATTAACGTCTCTTTATCAAGCAACGTATGGTATGATCGGTGATCAAGCCAATTGGTTTGCTTTGAACGAGGTTACTACAGATGAAACTTTAGTGCCAACGAGAGGTACTGACTGGAGTGATAACGGAATATGGAGATCGCTTCACGCTCATACGTGGAAACAAGACCATGCTTTTATCTTGACAGTATGGAACCAATTGAATGGTAATGCGTTTAGAGCAACAGAATTGATAGATCCTTTAAGCAACGCTACAACTCAGCAAGTAGCTGAGGCCAAATTCTTAAGGGCGTTCAACATGTACTGGGTACTGGATTTCTGGGGTATAGCACCTTTTAGGGCTGCTACTGATCCAGGATCATCTGTACCAATGGTAATGGATGCAGCAACTACATATGCATTTATCCTTCAGGATATTAATGATGCTATTGCAGGATTACCAACAGTTGGTCCTTCTGCAGCGACAAATCGTGCATCAAAGGCCGCAGCTAATTACCTTAAGGCCAAAGTAGTTCTTAACAGTGAAAGATACACTGGTACTACACCTAATTATAATGATGTGATTACTGCTGTAGATGCTATCACTGCAGATGGTTTTGCTTTGCAAACTGGATACTTTGATATTTTCACAGCAGATGTAGATACGGAAACTATCTGGTATGCTAACGAATCATTGAGTATCGGTAACCGTATCTGGAATGGATTGCACTACAACCATACGACACCTAACCAAGGTGGTGGAGGTTGGAATGGCTTCTCAGCTTTATCTGAGTTCTACGATCTATTTGAAGGTGATGCAAACGAAAATTACGGAATGGCTGATGGTACACCATTGAATAATCAAGAAGAGCGTCGTGGTTTCGTACCAAATGCAGCAAGTGCAGATGAAACGATCAACTACGGATTCACTTATGGCTTTGTAATCGGTCAACAATATGATGGTGACGGGTCGGCTTTAACTGACAGGTCAGGTAACCCATTGGTAATGACAAGAGCTATAGACCTTTTCAATAGTGATGAAGCTGCGGGTATCCGTATCCAGAAGTACCATCCTAATCCAGTTGGTGTTGGGCAGGTTTCTGCCGATGATTCATTTAGAGGACACGAATTACTTTTCAGGTATGCAGATGCTCATCTAATGAAAGCAGAAGCAATGTATAGAAATGGTACTGGTGATCCTTTAACAATGGTAAATGATTTAAGAACGATACGAAACGCTTCACCATTAGGTAGCCTTTCTGATTCTGACTTACTTGACGAGCGTGCTCGTGAGCTTTATGTTGAGTTCTGGAGACGAAACGATATGATTCGTTTCGGGCAGTTCACAAGAAGCTGGGAATGGAAAGATGCAGCTTCTGTTGGTGATGCCAAGTGGAACTTGTTCCCTATCCCATTAGCAGCATTGGTTTCTAATCCAAACTTAGTCCAGAATCCTGGGTACTAAGCAATAAAATTTTTATTAGAGTTTAATAAAGAGGGTAGTGATACCCTCTTTATTTATTTAGTAAATTTGCAACTCCAAAAATCCCTTTCGATGAAAGTCTTTGTCTTTATAATGTTAGTGGCATTGAGCATCTCATGTAAAGAAGAGAAAACCTTATTGAGTTCTTTAAATAGCAGCGAAACAAATATCGACTTCCAGAACAAGCTAACCCCAACTGCAGACTTGAATATCCTCAACTATCTTTACTATTATAATGGAAGTGGTGTTTCTGCAGGAGATTTCAATAATGATGGATTGGCAGATCTTTACTTCACATCTAATCAGTCAACAGATAAACTTTATATAAACCAAGGGAATTTCAAGTTCAAAGATGTTACTGATGCCTCAGGAATTGATAATGCTACAAATTGGACCACAGGCTCCACAGCCGTAGATATCAATAATGATGGGCTTCTAGATATTTATATTTCCAAAGTTTCTGAATATAATAACATAAAAGGGCATAATCTTTTATACGTTAATCAAGGAATTGTAGATGGCATTCCGTCATTTAAGGAAGAATCGGTCAAATTTGGTCTAAATAGCAAAGGATTTTCAACACATTCCGTATTTTTTGATTACGACCAAGACGAAGACCTGGACCTGTTCATTCTCAATCATTCGGTACACCCAAACAGGAATTTCGGATTAGGAAAACAAAGAGAGGTGAAGGATTCTTTGTCTGGAGATAGACTCTTAAGAAATGACAACGGGATTTTCAAGGATGTTTCTTCAGAAGCAGGCATCTATCAAGGTAAAATAGGCTACGGTCTAGGCGTTTCAGTTGGCGACATCAATAATGACGGTTTTCCGGACATATATGTAGGTAACGATTTCTTCGAGAATGATTACCTCTATATAAATCAACAGAATGGTTCTTTTAAGGAGATGATTTCAGAAGACGGCGAATTCCTAGGGCATACTTCCCACTTTTCTATGGGAAATTCAATTGACGACCTCAACAATGATGGGTTATCGGATATCGTTTCACTGGATATGTTACCAGAAGATATTATAACATACAAATCTTCTGGGATTGAATACCCATATTCCACCTACGAACGGTTCCTAAAGAATGGTTACACACCCCAATTCATGCAGAATACCTTGCATTTAAACAATGGTGATGCTGGGTTTAGCGAAATAGGGCATTTGAGCGGTATTGCCGCTTCAGAATGGTCATGGAGCCCTATAGTGGCAGATTTAGACAATGATGGATATAAGGACATTTATGTTACAAATGGCATTTTAGGAGCTACCAACGATATGGATTTTATAAATTTCATCTCCAATGATAGTATCCAGAAAAGGCTAGGGTCGAATATGGATCCTGAAGACCTCTCTTTTGCTGATGCCATGCCTACAAAAAAATTAGTGAACTATCTTTTCAAGAATAATGGTAACAATACATTTAGCAATGTCACCAAGAAATGGACCTCCACAGGAGAATCCTATAGCAATGGAGGAATACAAGTAGATCTGGACAATGACGGTGACCTTGATGTTGTCGTAAACAACATAAACGAAGCTGCATTAATACTAAAGAACAATGCTATTGAAACAGAAAACAGAAATAATTTCATTTCAGTGGAATTCAAGGGTCCGGATAATAATCGCTTAGGGATAGGAACCAAAGTTTTGGCGTATCATGAAGGAAATATTCAATATCAAGAGAATTACACAACCAAAGGATATCTCTCATCGGTAATGCCCATTGTTCATTTTGGTTTAGGACAGAATATACAATTGGATTCCCTAGAGGTAATATGGCCTGGCGGCAAATTTGAAGTTTTAAGGAATGTAAAAGCCAATCACAGAATAAAGGTTGACTATGAACAAGCATCAGGTAATTATAAGGCAAAGTCTGTTCAAAACAAAGTGTCTCGATTCTTGGCAAACATAACACCTTTATTAAACTTCAAACATCAAGATCCTACTTCCCTTGAGTTTGATAGAGAACCATTGATTCCTTTTGCAAGTACTAATAATGGGCCCAAAAGCACCGTAGCGGACATAAACAATGATGGTCTAGAAGATATCTTTATCTGCGGTGGAAAATCTCAGAGCAGTGGCCTATACCTTCAAAGCGAAACAGGTTCATTCAATGAAATAGATGAAACCCTCTTTGCTCAAGACGCGATAAATGAAGATACTGATGCCCTCTTTTTCGATGCCGATGGTAATGGATTTAAGGATTTACTTGTTGTAAGCGGTGGTAACGAATTTAGATCTGGCAATCAGCTTAAACCACGATTATTCTTGAACGATAATGGAATTCTTACCAAGAGTCTTACGCAATTCAAAGATATTGAGTTAAATGCCTCAAGTATTTCGGTTATTGACCTAGAGAATGACGGAGACTTGGATATTTTGATAACATCCGACCTGATTCCTTGGCAATTTGGCATAACGCCCGAACAGTACTTGTTTGAAAATGATGGAAAAGGAAATTTTACTGATATTTCATCAAGTTTTGGAAAGGAATTAAGGCTAATCGGTAATGTAACTTCTGCACAATGGGCTGATCTCAATAATGATGGCTTCAAGGATTTAGTGGTCGTTGGGAAATGGATGCCGATTACGATTTTCATGAACAATGGTAAAGAACTAATCCTGCAAGAACGTAATAATTTGAGTAACTCCAGCGGATGGTGGAATAGTATTGCAA
>JABDMQ010000290.1 GCA_013001365.1 Flavobacteriaceae bacterium | reverse complement strand
GTAAGCGCTAGTGTGGAGGTATAAGGTACAGCACCTGGCATATTAGCCACACAATAATGAACAACGTCATCAATGATATAAGTGGGATCCTCATGAGTAGTAGGTTTAGTGGTCTCCATACAACCGCCTTGGTCCACTGCAACATCAACAACTACTGTTCCAGGTCGCATCTCCTTGAGCATATCCTTGCTTATTAATTTAGGTGCTTTGGCACCCTTGATCAAGACACTCCCTACAATTAGATCGTGGTCCTTTATTCGGTTACGTATATTGTATTCACTTGAGAATTCAGTAACTACATGATTCGGCATCACGTCATTCACGTAACGCAATTGCTTCATGTTAATGTCCATAATAGTAACATGTGCTCCCAGTCCAGCCGCCATTTTTGCAGCCTGAACGCCAACGACACCTGCTCCCAACACCAAGACCTTTCCTGGAGGTACACCTGGCACACCGCCAAGCAATACACCACGACCTTTAATGGGTTTCTCTAAGTATTTAGCTCCTTGTTGAATGGCCATTCTTCCTGCCACCTCAGACATTGGCGTCAATAATGGGAGGCTGCCATCACTATCTTCAACTGTTTCATAAGCAATGCAAATGGACTTGCTTTTGATCATGGCCAAGGTTAGTTCCTTACTTGATGCAAAATGAAAATACGTGAATAGGATCTGACCTTCTTTAACAAGATCATATTCCTCCTTGATCGGCTCCTTTACCTTAACGATCATGTCTGCCAAGGCATAGACTTCTTGAATCGAATCGATGATAGTGGCACCCACTTTTTCATAATCCGCATCTGCAAATCCACTTCCGATACCAGCTGTGGATTGCACATAGACTTCATGGCCCTTCCTGGTTAATTCGTATACTCCTGCTGGTGTCATACCAACACGATTCTCATTGTTCTTGATTTCTTTAGGTACTCCTATTTTCATGATATTCTGGGTTTTAGACTCAAATTTGCAAATTATAATCAAACTATTGAAAAAATTAGAAGGTGCCTTAACCAATTTTTCAACCCTTAATCGAAAACAGGATTTTCCCTTATTCCTTATCTATAAAAGGAGACATTTAATCGATTCGGAATTCATTTCTTACCATGTTTGATCTTATAATATATCAGCATAAGGAAAGATAACATGCTAATACCATTAGCTCCAATTAATGAAGGACTATCTTTTAAGAATCCATAAATGAACCATAATGAGATGCCAATAAAGAATAAAACCAACATTGGTAATGACAAACCAGAAACATCTCTGGTTTTCCATGTTCGATAAACTTGTGGTAAAAACGAACCTGTAGTCAATACAGCAGCTACAATACCCAAAACTTCGATATAGTCTAGATCAGCCAACAATATTTACGATCTTACCAGGTACAACGATCACTTTCTTGGGTTCACGACCTTGAAGTTGCTCTTGTGTTTTCTCATTTGCTAAGACAGCTGCTTCAATATCCTCTTTGCTCATATCCAATGGTAGCTCTAAAGTGAATCGCATTTTACCATTGAAGGATATAGGGTAGTTCTTGCTGCTCTCAACCAAATACGTCTCTTCGAAAACAGGGAAAGGAGCCGTTGCAATTGATCCTTGATTACCTAAGGCTGCCCATAGTTCCTCAGCGATATGGGGTGCGTAAGGAGACACCAATACCAATAAGGGTTCTAGAATTTGCTTGGTAGTGCATTTCTGGGCAGTCAACTCATTGACTGCTATCATAAAGGTGGAGACAGAGGTATTAAATGAGAAATTCTCGATATCTTCTTCAACTTTCTTGATGGTCTTATGAAGCGTTTTTAAATTCTCTTTCGTTGGTTCTGTATCAGAAATTTTCAGACCGTTATCGTCATAATACAATTTCCATAATTTCTTAAGGAATGAATGCACGCCTGTAATACCAGCCGTATTCCATGGCTTTGCCTGCTCTAATGGCCCCAAGAACATTTCGTAAAGCCTCAGGCTATCTGCACCATATTGCTCACAAATTTGGTCGGGGTTAACGACATTGTACTTGGACTTAGACATTTTTTCGACATCGCGACCTACTTTATAGACATCATCTTCCAATACGAATTCGGCATCCTTGAATTCTGGACGCCATTTCTTAAAAGCTTCAATATCCAATTCATCAGAAGAATTGATAAATGATACATCTGCATGAATCGGTTGAACTTCCTTGTCACCAATCAATCCTTTTGATAGGAATTTATTCTCTCCTTCTAAGCGATATGCAAAAGCACTAGTCCCCAAGATCATGCCTTGATTGATCAGCTTCTTGGCAAATTCGTCATAAGGCACCAAGCCTTTATCGAACATGAATTTCTGCCAGAATCGTGAGTATAACAAATGGCCTGTGGCATGCTCGCTTCCACCAATGTATAGGTCCACCTGTTGCCAATAGTTTATCGCATCTTGCGAGAAGATCTCATCACTATTATGTGGATCCATATAACGATTGAAATACTGGCTACTTCCAGCCCAACCTGGCATGGTATTCAATTCAAGTGGATAAACGCCATTTATGGATTCCGTATCAGATGCGGAATGAGAAAGTTCATTGCTTACAACCTTATTTGTTTTCGTATCCCAAGCCCAATGCGTCGCATTGCCTAAAGGCGGTTCGCCAGTTTCTGTTGGGAGATATTTCTCCACTTCTGGGAGTGTTAATGGCAAATGCTTTTCATCTATCATTTGAGGAAGTCCATTAACGTAATACACTGGAAATGGTTCTCCCCAATAACGTTGCCTACTAAATACGGCATCTCGCAATCTATAATTGATCTTGCCTTGGCCTTGACCAAGCTTCTCTAATTCTTCAATCGCTTTCCTTACGGCCTCCTTATATTTCAAACCATTCAGGAAGTCACTATTGGCAATAATGGTATTATCCTTATCGGCAAAGGCTTCTTCCGAAATATCTATTCCTTCAAAAATATTAGGTATCGGGATATTGAAATGCTTGGCAAAATCGTAATCACGTTGGTCGCCACAAGGTACCGACATCACCGCTCCTGTTCCATAACCAGCCAAAACGTAATCACCGATCCAGATCGGGATAGGTTCTTTTGTAAATGGATGTTCTGCATAGGCGCCAGTAAACATCCCTGAAATGGTCTTTACGTCTGCCATTCGATCACGTTCACTGCGTTTTGCCGTTGCCTCAACATAAGCTTCTACCTCAGCTTTCTGATCAGGGGTTGTAATTTGGTTTACTAGGTCATGCTCAGGTGCCAAGGTCATAAAAGATGCTCCAAAGATCGTATCGGGACGTGTAGTGAAGACATCTATAACGGCATCGTGTTCCTTTATCTTGAAGGTCACTGAAGCACCAACGGATTTACCAATCCAATTACGTTGTATTTCCTTTAATGGTTCTGGCCAATCTATGGTCTCCAAGCCTTGCAATAATCGTTCTGCAAAAGCCGATATACGCATCATCCATTGGGTCATTTTCTTCCTGATCACAGGATGTCCTCCGCGTTCTGAAACGCCATTCACAATTTCATCATTCGCAAGGACGGTTCCTAAGGCTGGGCACCAATTAACTTCCGCTTCTGCTAAATAGGTCAATCGATATTTCAACAGGATCTCTTGCTTTTTTTCAGATGAAAATGCATTCCATTCATTAGCAGAGAAAATCTCTACATCATCGTCACATGCAGCATTTATTCGTGCATTGCCCTCAGCTTTAAAGGCATCGACCAATTCATTTATTGGCATAGCTTTATCTGCATCATTGCAATAATAGGATTCAAACAACTGGATAAAAACCCATTGTGTCCATTTATAATATTTTGGGTCGCTGGTACGTACCTCACGCGACCAATCGAAAGAAAAACCTAACTGGTCCAATTGCCTCCTATAGGTCTTGATATTTGCCTCAGTCGTAATTGACGGATGTTGTCCGGTCTGGATGGCATATTGCTCCGCTGGAAGCCCGAAACTGTCATAGCCCTGGGGATGCAAAACATTAAATCCTTTGTGCCGCTTGTATCGTGCATAAATATCTGAAGCAATATAACCTAGTGGATGACCAACATGCAAGCCAGCACCACTTGGATAAGGAAACATGTCCAAGACATAGAATTTTGGTTTGTCAGACTTGTTTTCGGCCTTGAATGTTTGGTGTTCTGCCCAATATTCTTGCCATTTGGCTTCTATATCGTTGAAATGATATTTCATCTATCCTTTACCTTGTAAAAGCAGCAAATTTACGCTTATACCAAATATTTATCTAGAATTGAATTAAATAATTTAGAATATTTTTTGATCATTTTAGGCGAAAAGCACAGAGATAGCCAAAGCTATCTAAAGCATTTTCAACAAAGAATGAGTGAAAAAGAAATAAATTGAAAGGTAATTCTAGGTAAGTATTTGGTATTATATAACAATGTTGAAAGTTTAAACGTTGTAATCAACCGCAACTGGTTTTACTTTTTTATTTTTACGCAATAACGGCAAATTCATGAGCTCATCCTTCGAAAAATACCAAAAACGAAAATTGGTTTCTTCCTACTTTTCAGTCGTTATAAGTATCGCATTGGTATTGTTTTTATTAGGGATCTTAGGTCTTCTGGTCTTGAATGCCAAGAAGGTCTCAGACCATTTCAAGGAGCAGGTGGTAATGACCATATACCTTAACGATGATGCCAAGGACATTGAAATAAAGCAACTTGAACGAAGTCTTGCATTGGCTGATTATGTAAAGTCCACTAAATATGTTTCCAAAGAAGAGGCTGCCGAACTCATGAAGGCCGAAACAGGCGAGGACTTCTTGGATTTTGTTGGGTTCAATCCCTTGCAGAATTCCATAGACGTGAATGTAAAGGCCGACTTCGTTACGCAAACCTATCTAGATAGCATTTCTGAAATAACTACAGCCAGATCTTATGTTCAAGAGGTGCGTTACGATAATGACCTTGTGACCTTGATGAACGATAATGTAAAACGTATTAGTAAATGGATCCTGGCCATCAGTGCGCTTTTTACCTTGATCGCAGTTCTGCTGATCAATAGCTCGATTAGATTGGCGGTTTATTCCAAGCGATTCATCATCAAGACCATGCAAATGGTAGGTGCTACCAAGCGATTCATTAGGAGACCCTTTGTTTGGCAAAGTGTTAAGTTAGGCATCATCGGCTCTTTTGTTGCTATGGCTGGTATGGCGATCGTGCTGTATTATATCGACAAGACGTTTCCTGAACTGGAATTCTTGAATAATCCAATGCTAATTGGAGCCTTGTTCTTTGGGATCTTACTATTAGGCATACTGATCACTTGGATTTCAACGTTCATTGCAACCCAACGTTTCTTGAACTTGAAGACCGATGACCTCTATTACTGACCAATGATTAACTGATTCCTGATTGCAATGTCCAGAAAATTCGTTTTGATAGTATTCGCTTTGACACTGAATACAGTTCTATTAGCACAGGAATTAAGCGAGCATCTTTTTAAGGATAGGATCCTGATCATATTAGTTGATGACATTACAAACCCGTATTTCAAAAAGCAAAAAGAGGAACTGATCAAGAATCTCCCGGGAATGAAAGAACGTAAAATAATCACTTATATAGCTACACCAAAAGGGTATAAAAAAGGGCTTAAGGACTCTGGTCCATGGCATAACTCTACTGAACTTTATGAAATATATAGTGCAGATAATCGTGGTTTTGAAATTATACTGATTGGTCTGGATGGCGGGGTAAAGAAACGAGAAACAGAGGTTTTCAAAATCGATGATATTTTCAACTTAATTGATGGCATGCCAATGCGACGCGCTGAAATTAGAAATAGGCAAAACTAATCACTGTATAATTTTGAATCTCTTAACGTTAGTGTATCAAATAAAACCTTTAATTTGCGCTAAGCAAAGTATATCTCGATAATGGGAGAAAAGAAACGCAAGGAAAAAGCAAAAGGACAATTCATCTTCGGTAAGAAGAATTACAAATTCATGTTCATTGGTTTGGCATTCATTGCTTTGGGTTTCATTTTGATGTCAGGAGGTGGTAGCGACGACCCTAATGTATTCAATCCGGAAATCTTCAGTTTCAGGCGAATCCGATTGGCTCCGACATTGGTGCTCATAGGTTTTGGTATTCAAATTTATGCGATACTTCTCAATCCGGACAAGGATAGCTAATCAACCCAAGTATTCACAGAATTGTTCACTTATCTTCTTTAGGTAAGATCGCGTATTTAGAATAGCATCATCAAAGCTCTTGGCATGATTCATTATGGAATCTGAAAAGGCTATTCCTAGACCTACTAACGCATCATCATCCAATAGGACCTGTCCACAAAAAGTAGCTACAGGTATCTTATTATTTCGGGCAGTATTCAACACGCCAATTACTGCTTTCCCCGATAGGGTTTGCTCGTCCAAACTACCTTCACCAGTAATTATCCAATCCGCTCCCTTGATCTTATTATCGAAATCTGCTATGTCTTTCACCAAGTCTATTCCAGGTGTTAGTTCGGTGTTCAAGAAGGTGTAGGCTCCGATTCCCATGCCTCCAGCAGCTCCTGCACCTTTTGTGTTTTGGCTATCTATTTTGAAATGAGCATCCATTACCTTAGAGAAATCCCTTAAACCCTTATCTAGCATAACGATATCCTCGGACGATGCCCCTTTTTGTTTTGCATATACTTGAGCCGCCCCATTTTTTCCGTAAAGAGGATTACTGACATCGCAAGCCACTTTGAAAGACACATGTTCCATTTTGGGATGTAAATTGGAATCATCTATGGATTTGATCTTAGATAGATTCAATCCTATTGGTTTGACCTCATTATTGTTTTTATCCAAGAACCGATATCCTAAGGCAGTTGCCATACCAATTCCGCAATCGTTGGTAGCGCTACCACCAACACCAAGAATAATGGTTTCCGCCCCTCTTTCCATGGCATCCACAATAAGCTCTCCTGTGCCGAGAGTGGTGGCATTCTTGACATCTAGCTCATCATTACTTAGAATTTTATGCCCAGATGCTTCGGCCATTTCAATAAAGGCCGTTTTGGTCGATTCGGAATACAAATAGGAGGCGTCTATAGGTTGAAAAAAAGGGTTACTGACTTCAGTCCTTATTGTTTTTCCTTTGAGGTAATGGTTGACTACTTCTATGGTGCCATCCCCGCCATCGGCGAGGGGTACTCTGAGTATTTCGGCATGAGGTAATTTAGATCTCAAGACTCCTTCAACTTCATCGCAGAACTCCAGTCCTGTCAAGGAGCCTTTGAATTTATCTGGTGCCAGGATTATTTTCATAGGCTAAATTTAGTACTTTTAGTTTTCAAGGATCAACTTTTCTTATAAAGCACTAACTAAAAACCCTAGAAACAAATGAACATATTGATCGCACTGGTTTTCGTAGTAGCGTTAATGGTCATTGCTGCTTCGAAATACAAGTTCCATCCGTTTCTTTCCTTGCTTTTAGCTGCCATCGCTATGGGCTTTATTGGTGGTCTTAATGAATCTGAAATAACCTCCGCCTT
>JABDMQ010000351.1 GCA_013001365.1 Flavobacteriaceae bacterium | reverse complement strand
GATCTAATTTCCGTACCTACTCATGGAAGAAAGGGGCTTGCTCACTTTTTTGAAGGAAGCATAACAGAAGATATTGCCAATCATTCTAAATTACCGGTAATGACCTTTAAGATCTAATAAGAAGAATACTTCTACTTGTTATATATTGTTAGTTAGTTATTAAAAACGGTTGAAGTTGAAAAGAGCTGAATGAAAATTCAGCTCTTTTTCTGCTTAATAAATTAGGGATTATCTGCTTAAGTTATTCTTTTGTTGTCTAGCACTAAAATTGCTCCAATAAATAATTAATTAGATCGGTAGTAGTAACGATTCCAACTAAATTTTCACCGTCTACTACTGGTAGGGCATGAAATTCTCTCTTTGAAAGTATTTCTGCAACCTCTTTAATGGTCGTTTCGGAATTGACACTTATAAGATTCTTGGCCATTACTTGCTCTATAGAGAACATGTTGTAAACAACGGTATCTATTTCATACTCATCTTCATCAACGGCATCAGCAAAGCTAATCCTCAATAGATCGGTAAAACTGAGAATGCCAATGACCTTGCCACCTTTAAGTACCGGAATATGCCGGATATTATTTTTCTTGAATAACGCTTCTGCAGTTTCAAGATCGTCGTTATGATTTAGGGTAATGACCTTCGTGGTCATTATCTTGGAAATGGGAGTGCGTTTTTTCATCTTTTGAGATTTTGATTTCTATATTAAATATAGAGGTCTATTCACTTAAAAAACATGATAAAAGTCAGACTTCAGGATTAAATCTTATCAGTGGCATTGGATGGCACTAGTGGCCATTTCAACCGCAGGAGCAGGAGAAAGATATGGTATTCCCAGACCAAGACCTCTAAGGATGAATAGTAACCCAATGAAGACCACAAATACAGGTATCGCCTGTTGAATACGCTTTTTCACTGAAGAATTCAAGAACTTGCCCAAATAAATGGCAGATGTCATCAAGGGAATTGTACCAACACCAAATAAGATCATGTATAGGCTACCATATGCCGCATTTCCCATTGCCAAAGAGGCGAATACTCCCATGTAAACCAAGCCGCATGGTAAAAATCCATTAAGGAAACCAATGGTGAACAATGCATCAGGTGTTTTCTTCTTCAATGCTTTCCCCAGTCCTGATTTTATCTTGGAAATGAATGTAAAAAGGGGTTTGTAGAAATTGTATTTATTAAAAACGTGAATTGGAATCAAGATAGCCACGATCATAAGTATTCCTATGACTATGGATAATTGTTGTTGTATCCCAAAAATATATAGCCCTTTGCCTACAAGGCCAAAGAAAAGACCAATTGAACCATAGGCCAATAATCTTCCTAAGTGATATATTGAGATCTGAGTGATCTTCCTGACCGAATGACTCCGATCGACAGGTAGCATAAAGGCTATTGGGCCGCACATGCCTACACAATGCAAACTTCCTAAGAGACCTAATATGAACGCAGACCAAAGCATTAGTAAACGATTTCTTTTTTATATAGATAAGATTTATCAAGATACTTCCAATCTACTTTAATGTTCCAACGACCATCTAACAAACGATTGTCAGGTATGAGCAAATTGTAGTCAGACAATGAAATCGGAATCTCAAAGTCAAACTGCTTATTAGATGGTCTATATAGGAACACTTTTCCTTTAATTTTCTTAGTTTCAAGATTTTTGGGGAATACTAGCAAAAGGCCTTTATCTGTTTTTTTCCAGGTAATATCAGATGCTAGGTCTTTGGCATTCTTTTCTTTATCGATATCGTTCTGGAATTTTAATTCTTCCTTATAGTAATCGTCCGTGACCAAGTCATGATCGTATTTTTTGTTGATGTTCATATTGATTACGAAATACATTATAAAGCTTATAAATGCGATAAATGCTATTACGATTCCGGTTCCCCAATTTATCTTCATAACTCACTCTTTTAATTATAACTCCTTGGTCCTAAAAAGCTGACTGTTGTTGTTTCGATCAATTCTTCATTACTATACACCTCAATGGTCAATTTATTTTTGTCGCCTTTAAGATCACCTTTATCTATCTCTATGAATAAGGTGCCTTCAGCCAAGCCTTCTTCTGGTACTATAACTTTGCTAGCGGAGACTAATTTTATTTCTCCTTTGTAATTTCTAAGCCTGAAACTGACATTCTCTATCGCCTCTGATGTCTTATTTACCAGTTTATAGGTAAAGACATTACTTATAATGGTCCCTTCCTTGTGCTCGTATAACTGACCTGGTAATCTTAGTATGCGAGCTTCAACATCATTCCTTAATAACAACATTCCTATCAAGACACCGGTCAATATGGCTAACACAGCAATATAACCTTTCATTCTTGCTGTAAACTTAAATTTCTCACCTTTGTCAATTTCATTTTCACTGGCATATCTTATGAGCCCTTTTGGCAGGTTGATGCTTTCCATGATATGATCGCATTCGTCTATACAAGCTGTACAATTCACGCATTCTAATTGTGTACCATTCCTGATATCAATTCCTGTAGGACAAACATGTACACATTGTAGGCAATCAATGCAATCGCCATGACCCAAAGCTTTCCTGTCTTCATTCTTCCTGAATTTCTTCCTTCCGTTCTCGGCTTCACCTCGCTTATGATCGTAGGCAACTACAATGGATTTATTGTCGAGTAAAACTCCTTGCAACCTTCCGTATGGACATGCGATAATGCATACCTGTTCCCTGAACCATGCAAAAACGAAATAGAATACGGCTGTAAAGATCAACAAGGGGAACAAGGTCCCTAAATGTTCAAAAGGGCCATCGGTTATGTATTTTATTAGTTTATCGCTTCCAATTAAATAGGCCAAGAATACATTTGCGATCAAGAATGAAATGATCAAGAAAATGAACCATTTAAAAACACGCTTCCGTATTTTTTCTGCGTTCCATTTTTGCCTTTCCAATTTCCTCTGTTTGTTTCGATCGCCATCGATCCAATACTCTATCCTACGAAAAACCATTTCCATGAAAATGGTTTGGGGACAGATCCAACCGCAGAAAATACGACCAAAGCCAACTGTAAAAAACGTTACGAAGATCACGCCAATTAGCATGGAGATGACAAACAAGTGAAAGTCCTGTGGCCAAAATGGAAATCCAAAGATATTAAATCGACGCTCAAGCACATTGAACATCAAGAATTGGTTGCCATTTACCTTTATGAAAGGCGCTGCGAAAAGAAAGGCTAGCAAGAAGTAACTAACTATCTTCCGTTTTTCATAAAATCGACCACTAGGTTTTTTTGGATAGATCCACGAACGTTTACCTTCTTCATCGATGGTCCCAATTGAATCCCTAAATGTTTCGTTCGGCGGAGCTTCCAAGGTTTATGGTCTTATTCAACTTTAAGTGAATCCGCAGAAACTTCGTTCACTTCTGAGGAAGATTCAGCATCTGGGTCAACCCAGATATCGCCTTCAGCAGCTTTCGGTTCTGCAGGTGTTGTTCCTTCAAATTGCAACAGGTAGCTTGCTACTTGTGCCATTTCAGATGGTTTTAAAGTAGATTTCCATGAAATCATTCCTTTTCCATCTCTACCACCCTCTGAGATGGTCTTGAAAACGTTCTTTATACCACCGCCAAGGATCCAATAAGGGTCTGTAAGATTTGGTCCGATACCACCTCCACCATCTGCTTTGTGACAAACAACACAGTTAACTTCAAAAATCTTCTTGCCGTTATTTAGGTCTGATGCATCTGTAAGTAATTCAACAGTATTGAAATCAACTAGGTCTTTTGCTGTTTTTTTGTACTCCTCAATGGCTATTTTGGCTTCAGCATATTCTGTTTCAAGTTCATCGAATTGAGTTTCTCCATTAAATACATGATATCTCAATAAATAGATCGCGCCAAAGATTATAGTAGCATAGAATCCATAGAGCCACCAAGGTGGTAGACTGTTATCGAGCTCCTTGATGCCATCATAATTATGGTCTAATATGATTTCATGTTCTTCTTGAATAGGTTTGCTGCCAAGCATTTTTTTATAGACCTTATTGATCCATTTTACAAATGCTGGAGTTTCAGATTTACGCGCATCATAACGAAGCTTGGCTTTTTCATCCAGACTTTGATA
>JABDMQ010000329.1 GCA_013001365.1 Flavobacteriaceae bacterium | reverse complement strand
TTCTTGTTTTCTGGAAATTTATCTTGCTCTAGCATTTGCATCGTAAAGGATGTGATCAAGTCTTCATAGAAATGATGCTCGTCTTTCATGAACCTCAATTCAGACAGCCACTCTCTTGAGGCATTGTGCATTTCTTCTGCACTCAACCATTCTACATATCTTGGGTATGTTTGTTCTGTTTTCATGATCAGGTTATTTAATGAAGTAAAGAGCGGAAAATAAATATGACTACTGCCGTTTTCACTTTCCGCTCAATAAAAAAACTAAGAAATCTCGATGACCTTTTTAGGTGCTACCTTAGCTTCTTCTTTTTTCTGTAGATTCAATTTAAGAATCCCATTTTTATAAGTTGCCTTGACCTCTTCCCCGGTGTTGATAGTTTTGGGCAACCTAAGTGATCTCTTAAAGGAATTATAACTAAATTCCCTTCTGGTATAATCCTCTTTCTCTTCTTTTTCCTCTTCTTCCTTTTCTGCACATACCGTCAAGACATTGTCATCCATGGTTACTTCGAAATCCTTTTTTGTAAACCCGGGAGCTGCAAATTCAATTTCATAATCACCATCGTGTTCTTTGACGTTCATTGCAGGCATTAGACTATCTTCTTCGAGAAAATCTGTGCTAAAAAAATCCTCAGAATCGAAAAAAGACTTTAAGTTGTCATTTGTCCAAGGAAACAACCGGTTCCTTTTGTTGAATTTAATAAGTGACATAACATTGATTTTTTTGATTAAACTTCTTGTTTTGCAAAGGTATGAGATGCGCATGTTCAAGGCAATGATATATATCAGTAAACAAAATAATATTGTAGACTCAACTATTTAACTGTCAGTCTTTAACGACACTTTTTATGTAAGGATAAAAATGCGATTTAAGTTCACGAATCTTGTCATTTAATTCCACTCTCTTGGATATAATGGTTTCAGTTCTATATGAGGACGCTTGTTCCATTTCCTCAATCTGCGAATCCAAATCAGTCAGTAAACTGCAATTGATCGATTCGAGTTTGTTTATCTGGTTCTTGAAGTACTCAAGGTTTTCGAATAGATTCAATATCCCTGATCTATAAATAGGAGCTTCTGTTAGGAACCTTAGAAATTCCAATTCTTCTAAGTGTCCTTGTAGTAAGGATTTAAGCTTCAACGATTCTTCTTGTATTTGCTCATCGTCATTGCCATTCTTTTCATTGTGATCGTTATTGTCCATGAATTTATATTTTAAATCATAACCTTTTCTACATCCGTTAGTTTTGGAATGGTTGCATTCCAATTATAGGTATCCTTGATCTTGACCCTAAACGTATCTAATGCCGAAGGTTCGCCATGCACCAAGAAAACATTTTCTGGAACGTTCTTGATATGACTCATCCAGTCCAACAAATCTTGTTGATCGGCATGTGCCGACAGACTTTCTACACTCATGATCTTTGCATTGACTGGATAGTATTTTCCAAAAAACCGAATTTCATGAACACCATTTTGAAGTTGCCTGCCTCTCGTCCCTTCAGCTTGAAAACCTACCAAAAGTACCGTAGTCGATGGCTCATCGATGAGTTGTTGCAAGTATGTAAGCACTCTTCCTCCTGTTACCATACCACTGCCAGCAATGACGATCTTTGATCTTTTATCATCAATGGTTTCCCAGGTTTCTTTATACGATTCTATGATATTCATATGATTGCACATTGCCCTATATTCCTTGTTGGATAATTTATGCCATTTAGGAAAGCGTTTGAATACGCTCAATACATCATTGCCCATTGGGCTATCGATAAAGATCGGGATATTCGGAATCTTGTTCTTTTCATACAATTGCCAAAGGAGGTACATTAAGATCTGTAGACGTTCAACAGCAAAACTGGGTATGATAAGGTTGCCTTTCTTATGGATTGTTTCATTTATGGTTCGTGATAATATTTCTTCAATATTTTCCTCTGGATGCAGTTTATCGCCATAGGTGCTTTCAATAAATAGGAAATCGGCCCATTCTGGTCGTTTCGGATCATCTAGAAGATAATCGTCTGGCCTACCGATATCTCCTGAAAAAACAAATCGTTTGCCATTGATATCCAATTCTATGAACGTAGCACCTATAATGTGTCCATTGAATTGAAATCTGTATGCAATATGTTCTGAGAGTTGGATCCATTTATCCTCGATCTCAACTTGAAAATGGCCTATTGTTTTCTCAGCTTCTTTGATCGTATAGAAAGGCAAAGCAGGATCATGGCGAGAATATTTCTCGCGATTCGCCTTCTCTGCCGTTTCTTCGTGAATTTTTCCACTATCCAGAAGTATTATCTCAGCAATGGCCAATGTTGGTGCGGTACCAATTATCTTTCCTTTAAATCCTTGTCGTAATAGTCTTGGTAAGTATCCGACATGATCTAAATGACCATGGGTCAGCAAGACAACATCTATCGATTCCACATCTACAGGAAGGTCGACCCAATTGAGTTCCCTGAGTTCCTTGAGACCCTGAAACATGCCACAATCGATCAAGATATTCTTCTCAGATGTTTCGATGAGGAATTTTGACCCTGTGACAACACTTGAGGCTCCAAGAAATGATATTCGTGCAAAATTCTTCATTCAAAAACGATTAGCTGTTGCATAATTGTACTATTTCATTCAGGATCCTTTCTTTTCTTTCTTCAGACACGCCTAAATGATCGAGATAAAACACATCACCGATAAGTTCTCTGCAGAGTACAACATCCCTACTTAACAAGAATTGTTTTTCGCGTTTGGTAAGCAACGTGGACACTGTTATTGGATAAAGGCCCAACCTGTCTATCCTGTCTTTTAATGCATCCTTTTTTGGATAATCCCAGCTCAAGAGGTACAGACCACAACAATTTCCATAGTCGAGAGCATCATTTGTGAATCTTGTATTGGTCACCACCCAACCCTTGGTTAATTTTGTGCCATTCTGAGGATTCGAATTCCATTCTGCCTTTACGTCCTGATAGCGTGAGTTGATGTATAAGGGAATCTTAACATTGCACTTAAGCCCTTGTTCTCCATGAAACTTGCATTCAATAATAGTTGTTTCTTCGTTCTTATGGGCGGTAACATCTATTTCGTGGGTCACGCATTTTCCTTTTAATACACTATTGACCTTGGTATCGTAACCAGAATATTTTAATATGGCACTAACAAATCGTTCAAAAGGAAATCCAGTTGGCCCTAGCTCATAAATTGCTTTTTTCAATTTATATTTTGAAGCCAAGTAACTCTTTTTCTTCTTTAACAAGGCAAAAGCCCGATTATAGATCTCCCTTGTAGTTATTCCTTGGTATAGTTCCTCCTGGACTTTTTTAATGATATGCTCGATCGTATTTCTATCGGCACCAGTTCGTTTAAGTGACGTGGTCAATTTATCCAAGGAGAACTCAACTTTCTCCCCAGACGATTTCGTGATTTCGATGGTGTTTCCTTCCATAATAGTTAAAAAAAACTGCCAAAATCAAGCAACGATCTTGGCAGTCAATAATTATCAAAAATCGCTACACTATTAATTGAAATAATTTCTTACCCAAGCCTTGACTTGGTTATCTGTCATGCTATCTGCTTTTTTGACTTCCTTTAGTTTCTTGCCGATGTCTGCATATCTCTCTTGCAATTCCTTTCTGAATTTTTCTCCAGTTTCGGCTGGACCGAACACAACTAATTCATCAGAATTCTTTATCTCATTGGCAATCTCCTTGAAATATGCCTTTAATTGATGCTTCTCCCTTTCTAGATACTTACTGTCTTGCACCACATCTTGAGGACCGCCTTTAGCCCTTCCACCATAACCGCCATGGATCCTGAAATGCTCCACTTCAGAATTAATCGTTTTCACGGTCTCAGTCTCATTTTCGATAGTTACGATATGAGCTGTATCCTTATCGATCCAAATACCTGTTTTTTTCATCTTGACTTGTTATTTAGTTATAATGATCATGCATTACCAATAGTGGGACTCTTGAATGAAAAGCTATTCCTTTCACTAAAGGATTACTGAGTATGCTCCCAAAAAACGCATGTTTTCTATTTATAAATGCTACCATATCGCTGCCTCGGCTTTCAACAAAAATATTAACCGCAGTTTCAACGGAATTATGGCGTAAAGTATGGTATGTAGACTTCACTCCTTCCAATATTTCCTCGAGTAGTTCCTTGTGTTCTGTCTGATCCTTATCCAAGCTTTCCTCCTCTTCTACATGCAGTATCGCTATACTCGCATCACATTTCTTGGCTATATCCTTCAAGTGATTCAGTTCACTTCTTTTATAATTCATCTTATAACCTGTTGGAAAAACTATTTCCTTTGGCATATTAATTTGCGCAAGTGCTGGCACAGCAATTACAGGACAATTACGAACCTTCTCCATAACATAAATAGCTGTACTCCCGAATACTTTATGTGTAGAGGCCGTTTCACCTTTAGTACCCATTACGATCATTTCAATATCTTTTTCATCCACAATCTCCTTAATGGCTTCTATAGGGTCGTTAAAAGATGAAATTGTCTTAAAATGATGATTGGGCTTGCTTTTATCGTTGAACATTAGAGCATCGAGAAAATCATTCAATCCTGCCTCAGATTTGTCTTTTGCAACTTGATACAACCCACTTCCAGGTTCCATGTTCATCAAGTTCACCATGATATTTGAAGGCATCGAGAACACATTCAATAAATAAAAGTCGCATGGGTCATCTTTATACAATTCAATGGCAAAATCTATGGCGCGTCTTGAATTCTCAGAGAAATCCGTCGGAAGCAGTATTCTTTTATTCATGGGTCTTTAAATTGATCTGATTAAAAATAACAGACATATTCCCTTTTTACTATGATAAATATCAGACTATTCTGGGATGACCAAGAATGGTACTAAAGGATGATAACCAATTTTTTTGATAACTGGTTCATTGATAATGGCCTCAATGAAGCTATGCCTGTAATTGACCATTGCTAAAACATGTATGCCCAATTCCTCGACAAAATCGTTTAGTGTCGTTCGTTTCTTAGCATAATCTGGCATCCAATGAAAGCTATGGTCGTAGTCTTGAAGAAATCCTTTTAAGGACTTGAAATTGAATTCCTGTATATCGTTCAATTTCTCTTCTTCATTGATATGTACGATCCTGATCTTGGCATTGTAGAGATCGGCCAAATCCTTCAATGGTTTTATTTCCTTCTCATCATAAAACCTATTGAAATCGGTAGCGAAGGCCAATTCTTTTGGTGGCACAATATCATACTCATCAGGAACTGCCAAAACAGCACATGAACGAATGCCCTTTATCGCCCTGGCTGTATTACTACCGAAGAAAAACTCTTTTGCGCCAGTCGCTCCTTTGGTTCCCATGACAACGAGGTCGATGTTATTCTTTATGACAGCTCGTTCAATAGCATCATTCAAATCTTCAGTACTCATGATCACTTCAAAATCATGATTTGAATTAGCATCAGCCGAAATGGATTCCTCTTTAAGCTGTGATAAGTCATCTACAGCTTTCGCATTCATGATTTCTTGCAACTTACTGGTAATATTGATCATTGACGATGCACGCATATGTGTAGAGTGCAATAAATAAAAGGTACACGTCTCGTCATTAAAAAGCTTTAACGCATAAACTATGGCGCTCCATGCGTTGTCCGAAAAATCCGTTGGCAATAATATATGTTTCGACATGACTAGCGTTTTTATGTGTTATGCAAAATTAGTGTCGTATCGCAGCAGATACAATGATAATTGTCATGAGTCTACGAATATCCAATTGCAAAACATGATATCCCTCATGTTTTAGTTCGCCTAAAACCAAAATCTTTGCCTGAGGTAAATTGAGCAAATTTAAATGGCAGAAACAACCTGTTTCCATTGTGGTGACGATTGTAATTCCACGATCATAAAAGTTGAAGACAAGTCTTTCTGCTGCAATGGCTGCAAGACCGTGTATGAGATATTTTCAGAAAACGACCTGACATGCTATTACGATCTTGAAGCGTCTCCTGGAGCAGTCCCTAAGGAAATTCAAGGTAAATACGATTTTCTCGATCAAGAAGAGATCATTGATAAGTTAACGGAATTCAATGATGGAGAAACACAGATCACTACCCTTCTCATTCCACATATACATTGTAGTTCATGCATCTGGATTTTGGAAAACTTGAACAAACTCAATGACAATATCTCTTCGTCGCAAGTTAATTTTGGTAAAAAAACAGTTCGCATAACCTTCAATTCTAAGTCCTTTTCACTCAAGGAAATTGTCTTGCTTATAAGTTCCATTGGCTACGAACCTTATATTTCTTTGGACGATTATAGTTCTGGGCAGAAGCACATTGATAGGACGTTGATCTACAAACTAGGAATTGCAGGATTCGCATTTGGGAATGTGATGTTCCTTTCTTTTCCTGAATATTTTGAAGTTGGTGAATTCTGGCTAGAAAAATACAAGCATATGTTTCGATGGATCATGTTCGCATTTTCCATTCCTGTGGTATTCTATGCTGCACAGGACTATTTCATCTCTGCTTATAAAGGTTTACGCGCCAAATTGTTGAATATCGATGTCCCTATTGCGTTGGGCATAGGTGTCCTGTTCATAAGAAGTACTTTAGAAATCGCTTTTGATCTTGGCTCTGGATTTTTCGACAGTCTCACTGGATTGGTTTTCTTTTTATTGATCGGAAGGTTCTTTCAGCAAAAAACCTACTCGTTTCTTTCCTTTGAGCGCGACTATAAATCCTATTTCCCAATTGCGGTGACCAAGGTTTCCAAAGGTGAAGAATTCCCGTTACAGGTTTACGACATAAAAAAAGGCGACAGATTGCTGATCAGGAATGAGGAACTTATTCCAGTAGATGGAATATTGATAAATGGTAAGGCAAGAATCGATTATAGTTTCGTAACTGGCGAATCGAAAACAATTAGTAAGAAATCTGGAGATAAACTGTTTGCCGGTGGTAAGCAATCCTCTGGTGTCATTGAAATGGAAGCCCTGAAATCCGTTGAGCAAAGCTACTTAACTCAATTATGGAGCAACGACGTATTCAACAAGAACAAGGAAGATGGATTCAGGACCTTGACCAATTCAATAAGCAAACACTTCACTCTGGCTGTTTTAAGTATTGCAGTTATTGCAACCATTTATTGGCTTATTGTTGATGCTTCTTTGGCAATGAATGTCTTTACAGCTGTCTTGATCATTGCATGTCCTTGCGCCATTGCCTTATCGGCACCATTTACCTTCGGGAATTTGCTGCGAATTTTCGGTAAGCTGAAATTCTATGTTAAGAATGCGTCGGTCCTTGAGCAATTGGCGTCTATAAATACAATTATCTTCGATAAGACCGGAACGATTACTTCAAATGATAAAAGCTCAGCTGTATACAATGGAATTGCTCTTTCTTCATCTGAAGAGCAAATGCTAAAGAATACCTTACGTGGGTCCAATCATCCGTTGAGCAGGACATTGTATGACATTTTAAAAGAACATGACATTGAAACTCTTGACAGTTTCGAAGAACATCTCGGACAAGGTCTTGAAGCCACACACAGAGCGAATATCATGAAAATAGGTTCGGCCACTTTCGTAGGCCATAAAGATGAAGGTTCGGCATTGAGCACAACTGTACATATTAGTTCCAACAATATTTACAAGGGTAAATTCACCTTCTATAATAAATACAGAAAAGGCCTATCTAAGCTATTCAACCAACTTAAGAAAGAGAATGACCTTGTGGTGCTATCCGGGGACAATGAAGGCGAACTCGAGAATCTCAAAAAACTACTGCCTACAAAGACCAAGCTGATCTTCAATCAAAAACCTGAAGACAAGCTCGAATACATCGAATACCATCAATCTGAAGGCGCTAAGGTATTAATGGTAGGTGACGGATTGAACGATGCTGGAGCTTTGGCTCAAAGCGATGTGGGCATAGCGATCTCTGAAAACATCAATGTGTTTTCTCCAGCATGTGATGCTATCCTGGATGCCTCTAAATTCAACCTGCTGGATAGATTCATAGCGGCGTCAAAAAGCGGTATCAGAATAATAAAATGGAGTTTTGCTTTATCATTCGTGTATAATATCGTGGGGCTATATTTCGCTGTCACAGGACAATTAGCACCAGTGGTAGCCGCTATATTGATGCCATTGAGCTCCATTAGCATTGTCATTTTCACGACTTTGGCAACAAATTTCATTGGTAGAAGATTAGAATGATTACAAATAGCCAAACATGATAATTGTCATGTTTTAAGATATGACCCAAGTTTATTTTTGACCCGTAACTTCAATTAGGTATGAGCGTTATATACATTTTGCTTTCAATCAGTATCGTCGTAGCTGTTATTTTTTTTATTGCTTTCATTATTGCCGTTAAGAACGGTCAATATGATGATAGCTATACGCCATCTGTTAGAATGCTTTTTGAAGACGAACTCGTTAAAGAAGATTCCAAACCAACTGTAAAACCAAAAAAGTCCAATTAATCATTATGGAAGTACAACAATTCTATTACGATAACAAAATCGTTAAAAAATTCCTGTATGCAACAATGCTATGGGGAGTGGTAGGAATGCTAGTAGGTTTAATACTGGCATTCATGTTTTTGTTCCCAAATCTAACCGATGGCATTTCATGGTTGAGTTTTGGTCGTTTAAGGCCATTGCATACCAACGCTGTGATTTTTGCTTTTGTTGGTAACGCCATATTTGCGGGTGTGTATTACTCACTTCAAAGATTGTTAAAGGCAAGAATGGCGAGTGACCTATTAAGTAACATCAATTTCTGGGGCTGGCAACTTATTATTGTAGGTGCAGCTATTACTTTGCCATTAGGGTTTACTACTTCAAAGGAATATGCAGAATTGGAATGGCCGTTTGATATTGCCATTGCTCTAATTTGGGTTGCATTCGGCGCTAACATGATCTGGACCATCTTGAATAGAAGGCAGCGTCATTTGTACGTGGCCATTTGGTTTTACTTAGCAACATTTGTAACAGTTGCAGTGCTTCATATCTTCAATAGCCTGGAATTACCTGTAAATGCCTTGAAGAGCTATTCGGCCTATGCTGGGGTTCAAGACGCACTTGTGCAATGGTGGTACGGACATAATGCGGTTGCATTTTTCTTGACAACGCCATTCTTAGGATTGATGTATTACTTCGTACCTAAGGCAGCTAACAGACCTGTTTACTCCTATCGATTATCAATAGTGCATTTCTGGTCATTGATATTCATTTATATCTGGGCCGGACCGCATCACTTATTGTATACCGCACTTCCTAGTTGGGCACAAAATCTAGGAGTTGCATTTTCTATTATGCTAATCATGCCGTCTTGGGGTGGAATGATAAATGGCCTACTTACCCTTCGTGGAGCCTGGGACAAAGTACGAACGGACCCAGTTCTAAAATTCATGGTCGTTGCCATTACAGGATATGGTATGGCAACATTTGAAGGACCAATGCTTTCCCTTAAGAATGTTAACGCTATAGCCCACTTTACCGATTGGATTATTGCTCACGTTCATGTTGGCGCCTTGGCATGGAATGGCTTCCTTGCCTTTGGTATGATCTATTATCTCGTTCCGAAATTATTCAAGACAAAACTGTATTCAACAGGGCTGGCCAACTTGCATTTCTGGATTGGTACATTAGGAATTATCATGTATGCATTGCCAATGTATGTAGCAGGCTTTACTCAGGCAAGTATGTGGAAGCAATTCAATCCAGACGGAACCTTGGTCTATGGAAACTTCCTTGAAACCGTGTCCGAGATCATTCCAATGTACTGGATGCGTGCCATTGGAGGTACACTTTATATTATAGGAATGCTGATCCTTGTTTACAATATCATCGTAACAATTAAGAATGGAAGCAAGGTCGATGATGAGCTTGCTGAAGCTCCTGCTCTTCAAAGAGTTGCAAAGCGCAGAGTCGCTGGAGAAGGATGGCACACTTGGTTAGAGCGCAAGCCAGTTAGACTTACCATTTATGCAACCATAGCAATACTAATAGGTGGATTAGTGCAAATAGTGCCGACCCTCATGGTCGAATCCAATATCCCAACTATTAGCAGCGTACAACCTTATACGCCTCTTGAATTAGAAGGTCGCGATATTTACATACGTGAAGGTTGTGTTGGATGTCACTCACAGATGATTCGTCCTTTCCGAAGTGAAGTTGAGCGTTATGGTGAATATTCCAAGGCTGGTGAGTATGTATATGACCGTCCTTTCCTTTGGGGAAGTAAACGTACTGGTCCTGACTTGC
>JABDMQ010000302.1 GCA_013001365.1 Flavobacteriaceae bacterium | reverse complement strand
TCCAACCGTTAATATCGTCTACATACCCATTTCTATCATCATCCTTATTGTTTCCGGCAATTTCATCGCTGTTTCTCCAAATTACGCCATCAAGGTCTTCATGGTCGATATCTATACCAGAATCAATAATTGCAACAATAACCTGTTGACCCGACCTTCCACTCAATATTTCTGCATATGCCTTTTCAACACTCATCCCAGGAATAGTGTCTTTTACAAGGTCCAAGTGCCCCCAGTTCTGTTTTTCTTTTTCGGTAAGCTCTTGTTCCTTAATAGGGGTATTATCAATATTTTCAATTGGTGTACTTAATATATCAGGCACACCTCCACAATTAATGACTAATGCGGCTGTGATAACCGATAGGAATAGCATTCTTAAATCTTTCATTTGTATAAAATTCAATTGTATTATAAAATATCCTTGCAGCTGAATACCTTGTTTAAACGAACTCCTTTATCTGTATGTTGCACCGTAATTAATTCATGCTGGGAATCGTGCTCCAAAAATAAGTAATAATTATTATCTGCCGCGAGATTCAAGAAATTTTCTTTCTCGCCCAACGTCAATAAGGGCCTAGTGTCATAACCCATAACAAAAGGAATTGGCAAATGCCCTACAGTTGGTAAAGGTCTGCCATGAAGCATATGGTTTTACCATTGTATTCTATCATTGGGATCATTTGCTTATCGGTGTGGCCATCAACATAGAAAATACGGAAACCCAATGAGGAATCTCCTGTGTCATTTCCTTGTTTTGGAAGCGAGGTAAACATTAATTGCCCACTTTCTTCAATTGGCATTATGTTCTCAGACAAGAAAGAGGCCTTCTCACGTTTATTGGGTTGGGTGGCCCATTGCCAATGGTCTTCATTGCTCCAAAACCGGGCATTCTTGAAAGCAGGCTCATAACCGGTCTTGCCCTTGTTCCATTGTATACTACCACCACAGTGATCGAAATGCAAATGAGTAAGGAATACATCTGTAATATCATCTCTGTGAAAACCTATCTCTTTTAGGGACTTGTCGATGGAGTAGTCACCCCACGGATAATAATATCCAAAGAATTTTTCACTCTGTTTGTTGCCCATTCCATTATCGATAAGTGTCAATCGATTTCCGTCTTCAATCAGTAGGCATCGAGCTGCGATATCTATCATGTTATTGTTGTCAGCCGGATTGGTTCTTTGCCACAAGGATTTCGGGACAACGCCAAACATGGCACCACCATCTAACTTAAAATTTCCGGCTTCTATGGGATATAATTTCATATGAAATAAAATTTAGTAATCAATTCCAAAGAATAGGCAAGTTAAGCTAATTATTGCTTTTAAAATAGCAGATTATTCGTTGAAAAATTAAATTGAAAAGCAATAGAATTATACTATATGCTGAAGCTTTCAAGACGATAACGCAGAACAAAAACATTAAGCATCACTTATCAATAACTTTACTTATATTCACCGAAAGAATTAGTATGTTAGAATTAGGAGGTATAGTAATACTGGGGATTTTAGCCCAATGGTTCGCTTGGAAGTTCAAGCTTCCTGCAATTTTACCTTTGATACTTATTGGGCTGCTTGTTGGACCAATCTATGCTGAATTCTTATCGGATGATGGATCAAAATGGATTGAACCGGTTTGGAATGGGAAAAAAGGATTGTTTCCCGGGGAATCACTATACGATTTTGTTTCTCTGGCAATAAGCATAATCTTATTTGAAGGAGGATTGACACTAAAAAGGGAAGAGGTCAAGAATGTAGGACCAGTCATCACAAAGCTTATAACTCTTGGATCGGCAATCACTTTTTTTGCAGCTGGTATTGTAGCTCATTATACTTTCGACCTTAGTTGGGAATTGTCATTTCTGTTCTCTGCATTGATCATAGTTACTGGACCAACTGTAATTACCCCGATCTTAAGAAACATACCTTTAAAGAAAGATGTCTCCGCGGTACTGAAATGGGAAGGAATTTTAATAGACCCCATCGGAGCTTTAGTAGCCGTACTGGTATTTGAGTTCATTAGTGTTGGTGGCGGAGGCGGATATACAAAAACAGCATTGATGGAGTTCGGTAAAATCTTGCTGTTCGGAACTACATTCGGATTTACGTTCGCTCACGCATTGGCTTTTGCCATCAACAAGAAATTCATTCCTCACTACCTGCTTAATGTCGTATCTCTATCAGTTGTTCTATTGGTTTTCGTTGAATCAGAGATCTTTGCTCATGAATCTGGACTTTTGGCCGTCGTGGTCATGGGGATGGTCTTGGCCAATAGTAAGCTGGACAAAATCAAGGAGCTGCTCTATTTCAAGGAGTCTTTGAGTGTTCTATTGATATCGATTCTGTTTATCCTACTGGCTGCTAATATTGACATAGAAGACTTATTGCTTCTATACACTTGGAAGACAGCTGTTCTTTTCTTAATCGTGATCCTGATAATTAGGCCTTTGGCGGTCTATCTTAGTACAAGCGGGTCCAAGCTCACCAATAAAGAAAAATTATTTATTAGTTGGGTGGGTCCAAGAGTAATTGTCGCAGCTGGAATTGCCTCACTATTTGGA
>JABDMQ010000265.1 GCA_013001365.1 Flavobacteriaceae bacterium | reverse complement strand
AAAAGGAAAACGGTTTTTCGCAACCTGGTAAAGGTCATAATATGGTGTTTCCAACAAGATTTGATTTGGTTGGTTCTTGGATGCCAAATAGGTGGCCAAACCCGTTCCCAATGATCTCCCATAAAGTGTGATGTCTTTCTCTGCATAGGATTTCAAGGCATGATCATAAATCATTTGGGCATCTGCGTATAATGCTTTTTCACTCAGTTTACCTGTGCTCTTACCATAAGTGCGATAGTCCATGACCAGGACATCGTAATCCTTCTCAACAAAGAACGCTGTAATAGTACTCCAACGTGATAGATCTCCAGCATTGCCATGAAAATACAGTATAAGGCCTTTTGGGTTGTCTGCCTTTTGAAGAATGGCATTGATCACAGCTCCATCTTCTGATTCGAGGAATAACTCTTCAAAAGGCACGGTCATTTGATACGCATGGTCCATCGGTAATTTAGATGGCAAGAAAATGAGTTTTTCCTGAATGTAGAATATAGATGCTCCGATCATAACATATATCAATAATATACCAATGCTGAGTTTCTTGACATTATGCATTGCTTGGCTTACTGGTATGAACTACATTGATACTGCTCCCTTCCAGGTCTACTTCAGATGGTTGAGAATTAAGTATCTCTTCAAGCATTTTATGATAGGATTCGAAATTATTCAAATCCTTGTGCCCACCATCAATTACAGGATAGAGCCTTGTTAACTTCGGATTTATCTTGGATAGCTTAACACTTGTCTTGAAAGGAATAAGATTGTCGTTGGTACCGTGAATGATATGTATAGGACACTTAACGTACTTGAGCCATTTATAAGTTGGCAAAGGATATTTGATCAGCAAGGACAAAGGCATGAATGGTGCATAACGTGCGGTGACCTTCGTCAAACTATAATAAGGCGCGTCAAGGATCAGCATACGAGGATCGTTCATTGAGGCCAATTTGGCAGCAAATCCAGAACCCAATGATCGGCCGTATAAAATGATGCGCTCTTCGGCAGTTCGCTCCTTGATCTTGTTATATACCACTTGAAGGTCCCGTTTTATTGCCTTTTGCGATCGTCTCCCTGTGCTTTTACCAAATCCTCGATAGTCCAACATCAAAACCGTATAATTATGTCTGGTAAAATCTACTGCAAACTTACCCCATCCCTTAATACTCTTGGAATTGCCTTTTAAATACAATACGATACCTTGCGATTCTCCTTTTGGTTTGAAAAGCACGCCATTTATAGTCGCTCCATCACGTGTTTCAAGGTTATGCTCTTCAATATCCTGATTCTCATAATGGAATTGAAAATCCTTAGGAAGCTTCTCTGGTTTGAACAACAGATAATCCTGAAGATAGTACAATGCAATACTCAGACCCAAATAAATAGTTATCACTATCAGCAAAATTGATACCCAGTACGGCATTTGTAGGAATTGTTTGAGCCCCAATTTACGAAATTTAAAATTTCTTTATATCGACAAAATGCTAGAAAACATCGGTGATACGCATATTTTTTCATCGATAAAGTGTTATTTTTTTACGATAAAGTGTAAAATATATTTGGTAGTTACATTTCAATTATCTAGATTAGCATCAGAATTAAGATTAAAAGTTATTATTAATCAACCTTTTAGGTCCCAATAAACCGAATGAGTTAAACCTAACAAAAATGAAAATTACGTTGCTATTGTTCTTTTTCGTTTTTAGTGTTACTTTCCTTAAGACAAGGAATTCTCAATTAGACATCTCGGGACTGCTAAAATTACATCTTAAATAAGATGTGTGTTGATTGAGCAAAATATAAAGACATTAAAATTTGATTAGTTTGTTTTCTTTTTTTTATTAGTGTGATTAGTGTTAATTTGAAAAAGGCTGTTCTCTCGAGCAGCCTTTTTCTTTTTATGGCTATTTATTATACTGAAGTTGAATTCTTTTCAGTGAACCACGAAGACGCATCTTATTGATAATCATTCATTTACTGTAAGATTTTATTTCGTTTTTTACAAAACGTAAGAAAAATGGAAAATTGCCCTAAACCTTCCTCAGACCAGTAAATATGGGCTATTCAATAAGAAAAATCGTTTAAATGTATTTTTTTATCGATAAAGCGCTAATATTATTTGGAATACTCAACTTAATTATCTAGGTTAGATAAGCATTTAGGCCCCAATTCTAAATGACCTAAACTTAATTATCATGAAAATCAAGTTGCTATTCCTACTTTTCATTTGTGGTTTACTTACCCTTCAGGTCCAAGCGCAAAATGCAAGATTCGATATTCCTGAACTGTCTGCTGCCAAACAGGTTAAAGCCGATGGGCTTGTACAGCCCTATCTGGATGATTTCATTGCACAGTGCAAAAAATATGGCATTGAGTATCATGATAAATTATTTGAACTTAAGGAAATCGCTGTTGTCGATACACTTACGGTAAGCCCTAAAGGAGGAACCTTG
>JABDMQ010000227.1 GCA_013001365.1 Flavobacteriaceae bacterium | reverse complement strand
ACTCAGGATCAAGCAGCTGCCGCAATAGCTGCCGCTGGCACTTCAGTATATGCTTGGAAAGACATGACCGAAGAAGAATTTGACTGGTGTATAGAGCAAACCTTATTTTTTGGTGAAGACCAAAAACCCTTGAACATGATCCTGGATGATGGTGGCGACCTTACAAATATGGTATTGGACAAATATCCAGAATTAGTCGATGGCATTAAGGGTCTTTCGGAAGAAACCACGACGGGTGTTCATAGATTATATGAGCGATTCAAGAACGGCACATTGCCTATGCCAGCAATAAATGTGAATGATTCTGTTACCAAGAGCAAGTTCGATAACAAATATGGCTGCAAGGAAAGTGCCGTTGATGCGATACGAAGAGCAACAGATACCATGCTTGCAGGAAAACGAGTAGTTGTATGCGGCTATGGTGATGTTGGTAAAGGAACTGCTGCCTCCTTCAAAGGTGCAGGTAGTATTGTTACTGTTACTGAAATTGACCCTATTTGTGCACTTCAAGCTGCAATGGACGGGTTTGAAGTCAAACACTTAGAAACCGTTATTGGCAATACGGACATTGTAATCACGACAACTGGAAATAAAGACATTGTTCAGTCTCATCATTTTGAAGCACTTAAAGACAAGGCAATAGTTTGTAATATCGGGCATTTTGACAATGAAATTGATATGGCATGGTTAAATGACAATCATGGTCACACAAAAGATACCATAAAACCACAAGTAGATAAATATACTGTTAACGGAAAGGATATTATCATACTTGCAGAAGGAAGATTGGTAAATCTAGGTTGTGCTACAGGCCATCCTAGCTTTGTGATGAGCAACTCCTTTACGAATCAAACCTTGGCGCAAATAGAACTTTGGAATAACAGTGGGGCCTATGAAAATAAAGTCTATATGCTTCCAAAGCATCTGGATGAAAAAGTAGCGAAACTGCATTTATCAAAGATCGGTGTGGAGCTTACGGAATTACGTAAAGACCAAGCAGATTACATAGGTGTTGAGCAAGAAGGACCATTTAAGCCAGAACACTACAGATATTAAGGTTGATAATAATATAACCCTAAGTGGAATTTTGAGAAATCCCTTGCCAGTTGGTAAGGGATTCTTATTTTTCAATAAAAAATGGCACTATGAAATCAATAATCAAGATAAATGAACACTTGACCTACATTGAATCCGTAGTTTCTGAACATCAAGTGAAGAATCCATCCGTATCATCTAATTCAGTAGGGTGGCAAATCGACCACAGTTTAAAAGTATTTAATAACATCATCAATTATCTAAAGACAGCTCCAACTGATAAAGCATCTAAAATCAGTATCTCTGGGCGACTATTCCTTGGTATTAATTATATTCCAAGAGGTAAGGGCAAAGCCCCAAAATTAGTTTTACCTAACAATGATATCACCACGGAAACTCTTCAAAGTCAGTTGGGTGAAGCCAAGGAAAATCTTCAATCAATAAGTTCCCTTGATCCTCAAGCGACCTTCAAACATTCATATTTTGGAGTACTTGACTTAAAACAAAGTATCCGATTCGTCGAGGTTCATACGAATCATCATATCAAGATCATCAAGGATATATTGAAATAAAAAAACCCTTTCCATTACTGGAAAGGATTTAAAGAATTATCAGGAATGTTTCTTATGCCTGATTTGGCACTATGGAAACATAGGATTTGTTGTTCCTTTTCCTTGTAAATTTAACAAGACCATCCACTTGCGCATGCAAAGTATGATCTTTTCCTTGGTATACATTCTCACCTGGGTGGTGGGTATTACCTCTTTGTCTAACGATGATGTTTCCAGCAACAGCAGCTTGACCACCAAAAATCTTCACGCCAAGGCGTTTCGATTCTGATTCCCTGCCGTTCTTAGAACTACCAACTCCTTTTTTATGAGCCATTGTATAAGGTTTTTATTGTTAATACTAACGGTAATTTACTTCTTACCGCCGTCTAGTTTATCTTGTAATGCTTTTAACTCATCCCACTTATCATCGGCAGCCAATTTAGCCTGCTGAGGCCAAGTATCTGGAACATGATTTCCTCTAACGCCCGCTATGATCTCAGAGATCTTTGCTGGTTTTGCCTTAGCAAGGTCAGCATAAGTAGCGATTCCCGCTTCAACCAATGTCGATGCAATCTTAGGACCTATACCTTCGATTTTTTTCAGATCGTCAGCTTTTCCAGATGCTTTCTTAGCTGCTGGTTTCTTAGGTGCAGCTGCTTTAGGTGCCGCCTTTTTAGGTTCTGCCTTTTTAGGTTCTGCCTTTTTAGATGGAGCTGCTTTCTTTGGTGCAGCTGCTTTTGTCTCCTTTTTAGGAGCAGCTTTCTTTTCAGGTTTTGCAGAAGGTT
>JABDMQ010000198.1 GCA_013001365.1 Flavobacteriaceae bacterium | reverse complement strand
CCATGGCTTCTTTAATGAATGGAATCAGATCATCCTTGTCTTCCTCAATACTAAAATGCTCCAAGTCCTTATCTCCTTCTATTGGAGTATAGGAATAATTTGAAACAGAAAAATCACAAGAATTCATGTGAGTTCTAGTCAACGAATAATTTGCGCCATCCTTACTAAAATAGGCATCAATGATCCTCTTACGATTTTCTTTGCTCAACTTATTCAACAAGTATGCTGAAGATTCTGTAAATGCTCCTCCAAATCCTGTAATGGTTTGAAATTCTTGCTCGGGAAGAATATTCAAGGCTATTGACTCATCATTGGCTTGGAATTCGGTTAATTTCTCGATCTTATTGCCAGAAGCCGAAGTTTCATAAACTTCAACTTGTAAATCAGACTGTTTCTTTTCACAACCCATAATGCAGAACAAGGATAATGTAAAAATTAAAAGTTTTTGTGTTTTCATATTCAATAGTATTAATAACTAAACTAATTAGGAGGTCTTATTTCACTTGATCTTGGCGGAACAAGAACGTCTTTCATCAGTGCTTCTTTATTACCTTCATAAGATTTAGTTATTGGATTCCCATTTCTTGTCAACCCTTCAAAAGTGCCTTTGTCTACGTCGTTCCATAAAGCATATTTCGCTTTGCCATCTACCGTGAACAGACCAAAATGCTTTTCTGAATTTCCTGGGTTTTCGCCACCCTTCCATGGCTCATCAAAGGCTTCGAAATAAAAACAAGATATCCCGGATTCATTAGTCCAATCTCTCATAAGACCATGATACAATCCCTTTTTATATTCATCTGTCGCTTTCGAACCAGTTGGCCCATAATGACCATCTGAAACCGTTGCCCAACCTGTCTCGCCGATATGTATCGGTTTGTCGACACCTAAGCTTTTCACATAGTTCGTAACACTATCATATTGCGCTTGGGCAAATTCCAAAGCACGCTCCATTGCCTTGTCTATTTTCTCAATATCATTAAGACCTTCTTGATCCTCAGGAACTCCCCAAAATGCTGGGTTATAATGTGAATTGTGATACGGATAGGTATGCATGGAAATATAATCCACTGATTCCACCAACGCTGCTAAGTCTTCTGTATGATAACTAGCATCGCCTCCTCCCCAAGATGAAAAATCATCTGAACTCGTAATCCAAAGATCGACCGGTAACTCACCTTTTGTCTTTAACTCCTGTAAATGGTTCACCCATTTAAGAATTACGTTTGGCTGAACGTAGTAACTGGCTGCCCACCTTACCATCGCTTCATTGCCAACTGCTAGCACCTTAATGATTTCTGGGTACTTCTGTGCTAAGGCAACAGCTGTCGCCACCTCTTCAGCATTACGTTCACTTTCCTCGTTATGATCGGGCTCAAGGTCTGTCCAGGCGTTTTTGCAATCAATCCAAATACCCATCATGACATACATTTCGAAATTAGGATCTTCTTTCTTCATTTCACTAATCGCCTTTACCAAATTGGACGCCTGCGGCAAGTGTACTTTATAGGTTCGAACTATCTTGATTCCCATAGCCGAAAGGATTTTCATGTCTTCCTTGAGTTCGTCCATGGTCGGTTCGATATCATGGTCAGCATAGCGATAGCCACCATAAGAGATTGCTAGATAATCCGGATTACCTAATATGTCCTTCGCACTTAAAGTAGATTTTTCTTTCACGTTATTTGTTTTGTTCTCTTTGCTTTTGTTATTACATGAGAATACAAGCATCAGAGTAAAAAAATATGCGAATATGTTTATTCTATTCATCATGTTATTGTTTTATGTCTATTTTTTTATTGATACGATTATTTGGTCTATTTCACCTGTACGTTCAAAAACCTTTTTGCTTAACGACTTGCTTAAGACAAGCTCATCCAACTCGATCACTGAATCGCTGTGAACAATTTCAAGACCTTCAGTTTCCGAAAATTTATAGATGATAGGGATTTGACAATATGTAAAACACAAGGAATCGACTTCAAGATCGATCTGCTTGACTTGTTTACTGACATCAACATAAGTTAAAGAGGCCGGTTTTCTTAAGAATTCCTCATATCTCAATAATCTAGGATCAAACTGAAGCTTCCCATTGAAAACAAAAACACCTAATTCTCCAAATCTACACAGAATATCTTCTTTGACCTGACCTGTCATTCCCGGTTGCTGAGCTCCTTTGCCTCCAGGCGTATGCGAATATGGGTCGGTCGGGAACGCACCATATAACTCCGGTGATTTATGAACACCTATTCCTTCATTTATTTCATAATAATGCTCCAAAAGCTTGCCAATGGTTACTTTGCTTTCGTCGTTCTTGACCGCGAGCAAGCATGTCTCTTGTACACTCAACAATAATTTTGAGACCATATGCCAATAAATGGATCCTAGGCCTTCATATCCGAAGAACGTACCAGACCTTCCTGTAAAGGCTTTATGGTCGAAGATATCCTCAAAAATATCCAGCAACAATTGCTTTTCATCTTTTATCAATGATCCATAAGTCTCATCTGGAAGTTCTGCAAGTGCAGCCTTAAG
>JABDMQ010000193.1 GCA_013001365.1 Flavobacteriaceae bacterium | reverse complement strand
CCGTAAAATTACAAGATGCTGAATTCCCGGAACTGTCTTCTATGTAGTACGTCACTGTGGTTGTCCCTGCCAGAAAATTTTCACTACTGGCATCATGAATGCCTGTGGCCGGACTGCCACCTGTTGTTGCCCCTGTAAGAACATAGGTCTGTAAGCTTATTCCACCACAATTGTCAGAAACTGTTGGTGTTAAGGAAGGTACTTGATGCCAACATCCGACAGTAACATTTGAGGGACAAGAAATTGTAGGAGAAGTGGTGTCAGGAGAGCATTGCCCATAGCCATAAAGTGATGAAAGAATTAATAAGAAAAAGGTAAAATAATATTTTTGCATTCTTGCCTATCCTGTATTTGGCTATGTTCAAATATTATCTATATGAACAAAATTGGGTTAGCTGATAAAAACAACATTTTAAGGGGGTTGTATTCGCTAGGATAGGTTGAGGTAATAATAAATGTAGTCCGGAAGTTCAAGGTATTCAAAATAATTCGATTAACGGCATTTTTCTCTTATGAAAAACGGAAGAGAGTTAATTGAGAATTCAAGTAAGGATTGTATTACACAAATATGAAGAGGTTTATAACCGTTATAAATCACAAATAGTGTCCTAATCAATTATCTAAAGATCTATTTATGCTTTGTTAAATTGGATTTTTAACGTCGATTTTTTACTTCATATCGAATATTTATTATTAACAATCGCAATTAAAGATTTTTAATTTAGATTAGAACGTAAATGCGTTCGGCATTTCGATTAATAGCGTAAGTACCATTTTTATTGAGGCCTCAATATTTACAAAATAAACGCTTTTTAGGTTTTCGTTACATTTAATATACTACTCTGCTATGGCATTATTTTCATGCCTCCTTTCTATTGCGTTTAATCTATCTCTTTTATTAGGAGTAATTCTTAATTAAAGGAAGTTGTTATATAACTAATCAATGCTATTAATTATGAATAAAGTTACTCTTCTTTCCAGATTTTCTATTTTTTCGATTTTTCTTTTCTGTTCTAATTCTTTAATTTCTCAAAATTCAGAGAATAAAGACTCTTATATCATTGCTCAAACTAAATACTACGGAGCCGTTACAGTGGATACCTTGCATGTTTCTTTGAATGAAAATGATGAACCTGCCATTATCACTGTTAATGGTGAAATAGTCTGTGAAGACGATTTTGAAACTTTGACAGAACGACCAGAAACCTTTGTACCAAAAAATCAGAAATTATCGCCAACTAGCGATTTTAAAGGGAATCCCAAAAATGAAATTTTAGATAAAAGAGATCGCACCTCTAAGCATTATTTAAGAGAAGACGGTACTGCTATTGATGCCATCATCTCTCCAACGTCTCTTCATTATTTGGATAAATCAAATAACTGGCAGGATATAGAAACAGATATCAGATCAAGTGATAAAAATGGCTATGTATACGCCAACACTACAAATAATTTAAGATCCTATTTCTCTGCAGATCCTTCTTCAGATGGTATTTTAATTGAGACTGAAAGAGCAAATCTGCTTTCCGGTAAAAATCTAACAATGAATTGGATAGATTCAACAGGAATAAGTTTAAGTTCGTTAGATTCCAAGGCTTCATATCCAAGAATACAGTCAAACACCATTGAATACAAAAATATCTTTCCAAATGTAGATAATCAATTTGTTGTTGAGAACGATAAATTAAAACATAATTATATTTTACAACAACGCCCTAATATTCCTAAAGAGGCAGAGCATCTGTCATTTTCTGAAGAGATTCAATTACCAGCGAATTGGAAAATGGACTTTGACGAGAACCGTTCGGGTTTAATTATAATGGATGAGGCCAACACTGTTTATTTGCAAATCCCATTTCCGGTTGTATATGAAAAAGATAACCAATCAAGTGGAATAGCCGAAGACACGCTTTCAAGATATGATCTAAAGTCTTTGGGTAATGGTAAATTCAAGGTGAGCACAATGGTTTCTGTGCAGTATCTCGCTGACAGTTCCTATCCTATTGTAATAGATCCTCCAATTGTCCTTAATGGAAATTATTCGGGGTTTATCTGGTATGACTATAATTATAATTGGAAAAGCGGTAGTTCTTATTGCGGATCAAATTATAACAATACCAATTATCAGTTTAGGGCATACAATGCTTATGATGCTAGAGTGTCATATTATAACAACTATTCTGCTTCTTATAGTTCTTATTGCACTTATTCTTGCTCAAGATGGCACAGTCGTAGATGCCGTGATAATTACAACTATGGTTATCAATACATAGATAGTTACAAGGGTTGGATCAAATACGATACATCAGCCATACCTGATGGAGCAACTATAAATTCGGTTGGATTTCGAGGTGTAGTCGCGAGCGGCAATTACCAAAATATGAATACATCTATCTATTCCTCTGGTTTACAAGGGGGTTATTCTACATCGACTTCTAGTTATAACTACAATCAAATCACTCAATATTATCATGGGGCTGCTAATTATGGATCTTCAGGCACATATCCTATTGCTAATCTGAATGCCTCTGCCAGTACTCGACTTCAATCTTTATTGACTGATAATTATTTTCAAATAGGTCTATATTCATCTACCAATTCATATTCGAACGGCTTTCCTATAAAATATTTTAATACTGCACAGTCAGAATTACACGTCTCCTATTCAGTGCCTTGTACAAATATTGCTGATGCCCCACAAGATCCGTTTCCTTATGATGCAGCAACAGATGTATGCTTCGATGGTGGTGGAGCAGTTACTGCTTTGGCTTGGACTCAAGTACCAGAAGCAACATCATATGACGTGTATTTCGGAACTTCAGTAACACCCGGACTTTTCCAAGCTAATCTTGCAACAACATTCACAACAGCAAATCTTAACTTAGCTGCAAATACACAGTACTATTGGAAAGTGGTGCCTAAAAATGATTGCAGTACATTCACAAATGTAAGTACCTGGAACTTTACAACAGCAGGTGCAGCTTGTTCCAATGAGGGTTGTACTTTTGACTTTGATTTTGTAAGCCCAATTACAAAGGTAACATTTGCAACCATAGATAATCCAAGTTCTGCTTCTACTAGCAGTCCTTCCTACGAAAATTTCACTCCTATATCTACAACAGTTTCTGAAGGCAGCACACAATCGCTACGCGTAGAAGCAAATACTGGAACAACTGGAAGTGTGGCAGAAAGAACACTTTATGTGAATGCTTTCTTCGATTGGAATCAAGATGGTGATTTTACCGATGCTGGAGAATCTTATTACGTAGGACAAATTTTTAATTCTACAGGCTTAGATGGGAATTTTGCACAAAATACTGGAATTAACATTCCTAACACCGGAAATAATGTTCTGTTAGGGGACATCACGATGCGTGTCATTGCAAGTCGATATAATAATACCGACCCATGTGAATCTGATCCCGATAATACGGATTCAACTTACGGACAAACCGAAGATTATACTGTTAACCTTTGCGGTCTACCAGTTGCAAGTTGTCAAAATATTACGGTTGATTTAAACGAATTTGGCATAGCAAGTATTGAAGCAGCCGATGTTGACAATGGAAGTACAGCTCCTTGTGGCCTTCTATCTATGGAGATATCCCATACAATCTTTAATTGTTCAGATGTTGGCGATAATACGGTTACCTTAACAATAACAGATGAATTCGGAAACGTTGCTTCTTGTGATGCAATTGTCACGATTGTTGATGTGGAAGCTCCATCAATAACTTGCCAACCAAATCAGGTTGTTGATAGCGATCCCGGTCTTTGTACGGCCGATATTACATTAACCCCTCCAATAGTAGATGACAATTGTGGCGGTGTAGAGAACGGCTTGAATTTTGCTGGAGCAGCCGATTATGTTTCTCTAGGAGACTTAGGTTTGGTGACCGACTGGACCATCGAGACCTGGTTTAAGCGAGATGAGTTAAATAATTATGAAAATTTATTCCATTCTGATGATCTGGCCGGAAATACCGGTATTCGAATGGAAATGAGTTCGAACTTTTCAGCTGGTGAGCTATATGTTTATGGAACCAGTGGCAGCTATACCATTGTTCCTCATTCTGACCCGGATACCATAATAAACGATTGGCATCATGTGGCTGTTGTAGGTGATCAAACCAATGGAAAATTTTATATTTATCTGGATGGCGTTGAGAAAGTCAATGTCTCCCCGACGAACTTTTTAAATAGCTTCCCTGATTTTGTGATCGGAAGAGGCTTTAATGCTGGAACAGACCGAGACTTTAATGGCGATATTGACGAATTCCGAATTTGGAATGTGGCCAGATCTCAGGCAGAAATCCAAGCCAATATGAACAATTCATTAGGAGCCCAAGCTGGATTATTGGCATCTCTTAATTTAAATCAAGGTGTTCCCGGTGGAAATAACGCTGGCGAAACTACAGCGTTTGATGCCTCAGGAAATGACAATAATGGAACGCTTAATGGCTTTACTCTCAATGGCCCTACGTCCAACTGGGTCGAAGGGAATGGAACAAACAATTTACAAATAACCAACGATGCACCTTCTCCGTTCCCTATTGGAGTTACAATAGTGACTTGGACAGTGGAAGACGAAGCAGGTAACACAGCCTATTGCGAGCAAACGGTAACAGTTATTGATACCGCAGACCCGATTATAACTGTTGGGGCCTCCAATAGAACCGTCGAATGTGATGGCAATGGAAATACAACGGCCTTGAATGGCTGGTTGTCAAGTAATGGAGATGGAGGAGCAGCTACTGATAATTGCGACAATATTACTTGGTCAAATGACTTTACAGCATTAAGCAATGGTTGCGGAGAAACAGGTTCAGCTACAGTGACCTTTACTGCCACCGATCCTTCAGGGAATTCAGTGAATACTATTGCAACCTTTACTATAGAGGATACCACAAGTCCATCCTTGAGTGGGGTTCCATCAGATATAACTGTAGAGTGTGATGCTATACCAACTGCGGCAAATCCAACTGCTTCAGATACTTGTGATGCAAATCCAGATATTGCATTTAACGAGTTTAAACAATATTGTCAATTTGCAGATGCTTATTTTGCTGGAGCGTCAGATTGGACAGATTTAGACGGTGACGGTTTTGGAGAATTTATTAGATACAACGATAATAATACTAATAATGGAGGTAGTTTTATAGGCTCATCAGGTCAAATTGATAGTTCGGGATCTTCTTGGGGCTTATGGGCCAATGGCGATACATCAAATATTGTGAGATTCTTTGATACACCTATGAGTTCAGGTGATACCTTCAGTATTCTCATGGATAATGGTTCAATCAACAATTTAGGTACAGTTGGTTTTGCCCTTCAAAATGCTAGTGCCGGGAATCTTTTAGAATTCTATTTCATAGGTGGCCAATCTAATTATTATTTAAATAGTTTGGGCGGTCAAACAGACACGGGTATTCCATTTACAGATCAAGGTCTATCATTATCCTTCACCTTAGTAAGCGCTACTGATGTTATCGTTGAAATAACCCAATTAGCTAGTAATACGGTTTCAACTTATAATTTAGAGGTATTGAATCCAGGAGATCAAACTATAGGAAAAATTAGGATGTTCAATGCAAATGCTGGAGGAGGCAATGATCAATTCTTTAATAATATAAAGCATTGTATTGAAACAAATACAGTTCCAGACGGTGGATGCGCAAGCAATTACACATTAGCGAGAACTTGGACAGCGACAGACGACTGTGGCAACACAACTTCGGGGCAACAAACAATTACAGTAGTTGATACAACCGCACCAAGTATAGATACAGCTGCTTCAGATGAAACGGTAGAATGTGATGGTGCTGGAAATACTGCTCAATTACAAACATGGTTAGACAGTCAAGGAGGCACAGGAGCAGCAAGTGATGTTTGTTCAGGAGTTGTCTGGACTCATAATAGTACAGGATTAAGTGATGATTGTGGTACTACAGGAACTGAAACAGTAACATTTACTGCGACAGACGACTGTGG
>JABDMQ010000133.1 GCA_013001365.1 Flavobacteriaceae bacterium | reverse complement strand
CCCTTTGTTTTAGGCATGTTTAACATTTTTTTAACAATTGGGTTTCAAGGCAATTCAAGGTATTAGCTAAATTAGCTGCAATTAATTAATTAAATCCCTTGAATTATGAAAACAAGAAAGATCTTTTACGCACTAGCGTTGGTCGGTATGTTTGCGTTTGCATCTTGCACACCAAACAGCATCAATGATGATGACAACACACAACAAGTTGACAAATCAAAACTTAAGCCGACGCCAAACGGCTAGAAAGAACTTGGTATTAGGTAGTTTAGTGGCAACATTAATTGCTATTACTCCTTTTATCTTTTATTCTTATGAAAGTGTTCCGAGTACACCAACTTGGGACACTTTTTTATTTACGTTCGAAAGTAAATTCTATCAGGATGCCAATGCGGCTGCATGGGTGTTAATGATGAAATTTGTTCCACTACTCCTTTTGTTCGTTTGGTTCTTTACTTGCAGGCATTGGTGGTACCATGCCATTTTGGTACCAATTGCAATGTTCTCATTCCAACTGGTTTCAGCATATGCTCATGAAACGGACCCAATGGACGAGTTTCATACTATTTACTTACTTCCTATGATGGCAATAATAATACCTTCCATATATTTGATACGAGCAAAAATGTTCAATAAAATGAATGCCAATAAGAGCCTTCAAGAATTGGAAGACGAATTTACAATGAGACCAAAAGGTATCTTAGGCAAGCTTAAGGATTATTTTTAAATACAAAGACCTTAATACTATAGAAAACCACCTTTGAATGCCCAGAGGTGGTTTTTTTGGTTCATAACTCTAATTATTCGTAATTTGCTAATACTAATCACGATGCATGGCAAAGAAGCTAACACCCTTTACCAAAGAACAATTGTTGCCTCAAGAAGAAATGATCGAGGTCCTCAAGAAAAAGGGTAACCTTTTCATTGGAATTCCAAAAGAGACCTCTTTTCAAGAGAAGCGGGTGTGTTTAACACCAGATGCTGTCTCAGCGCTTATCAATAACGGTCATCGCGTGCTAATGGAGTCTGGTGCAGGAACTGGTGCTAAGTTCAGTGATACAGACTACAGCGAAGCCGGAGCAGAGATCACAAAAGACACTGCCAAGGTATTTTCCTGCCCAATGATACTTAAAGTAGAGCCGCCATCCATAGATGAAATAAAACTGATCAATCCGCAAGCTATCCTAATTTCGGCCTTGCAGATGAAAACGCAAACCAAGAAGTACTTTGAGGCGTTGGCATCAAAAAGAATAACTGCCCTTGCGTTCGAGTTTATCAGGGATGAAGACGGCGCTTTTCCTGCAGTAAGGGCACTTAGTGAGATTGCGGGCACCTCCTCTATTCTCATAGCCTCAGAGCTCTTGTCTAACGTTAATGGCGGTAATGGCTTGATGTTCGGAAATATAAGTGGTGTACCTCCAGCAGAAGTAGTTATACTTGGCGCAGGAACCGTGGGTGAATTTGCAGCACGAAGTGCTTTAGGACTCGGGGCCAATGTCAAGGTCTTTGACAACTCCATTACAAAGCTACGCTGTATACAGACCAATCTGGGTCGGCCGCTCTACACCTCTACCCTTCAGCCAAAAAACCTTATGAAATCCTTGAAACGATGCGATGTAGTAATTGGCGCTGTTAGAGGAAAGAACCGCTCGCCCATTCTCGTTACTGAAGAAATGGTCGAAAGCATGAAAAATGGTGCCGTTATCATAGATGTCAGTATTGACATGGGTGGTTGTTTTGAAACCAGTGAAGTCACGACCCATAAATCGCCGACGTTTACCAAGCATGGTGTCATTCATTATTGTGTGCCAAATATACCAGCTAGATATGCGAGGTCTGCTTCTGTATCGATCAGTAACATATTTACGCCCTATCTCTTAAAGATTGCAGAAGACGGCGGATTAGAACAGTCGTTAAGATTCGAGAAAGGCCTCAAGAATGGGCTTTACTTCTATCACGGCATACTTACAAGTAAATCGGTAGCAGACTGGTTCGACCTTAAATCTAGTGATATAAACCTTTTGATCTTTTAAATGACCTTAATTAAGCGGATTGGCTATTACCTTGTTGGCTTCTCTATAGGATTGATTTTCCTAGCATTTTTCCTGAAAAAGAAAAAAGCAGAGTTCTGTTATGGTATAGATTGCCGGGTAATAAAGAATATCCAATCAAAGAATATTAAATACTCTGAAGAAGCTAATGCATTCATGTATTCTCTTTCATTAGATTCCGCAACTTTTGCTACCATATTGAAAAGAGGTGATGTTAACATCTCAAAAAGCAATACCAAACTAGATTCGTGCAAGGTTTATTTTATTGAAAGTGAGTTTGAAGAACGCAAGTTGTCTTTTACTATAGAGAATTGTGAAAAGACTGCTACTGTCCAAGCAATAAAAGAGGAATAAAAAAAGACCTGATGAAATACCAGGTCTTTTTCTTAATGTATTTAAGGCTTTAATATTACCTCAATATGATCTTCTTGGTAATGGACCTGTTTTCTGTACTTAAATTCAATATATAGAATCCAGGAGGCATGCCAGATAAATTGATTTCTCTTCGAGTTACTTGATTCACTGCGGCTCCGACTTCTATGGTCCTAACACGCTTTCCTATAATATCTGTAACATAGACGATGGCATCTTGGTCAAGAGCCGAGATCTTAAGGTTAAGTAATCCATTAGTAGGATTAGGAAACGCCTTGAACTCAAATCCATTCGCTTCTTCTGTTGGACCACTTAACGAGCAATCATTCACCGTCACTTGAACCTCGTCAATTCCAAATCCTAATGAATTCGATACTCTAACGGAATATATTGTTGTCTCCGATGGACTTACCTCAATTGATTGAGAGGTTTCCCCATTGCTCCATTCAAATTCGTTTCCTCCTGATGCTGTTAAAGTTACAGACTCAGAATTACATATTGTTACATCTTCTCCAGCATCTGCATTAACAGGAGCTAGAACAGTTACAGTTACTTCCGCCTCACTGGAACAGCCATTAATGATTGCTGTGAGTCTATAGGTAGTAGTTTCAGTTGGGCTAACTGAAATATTCGCATTTGTTTCACCAGTTGACCAGATGTACGAGTTGCCTCCGGAGCCATACAAGGTTACACTCTCTCCTTGGTCAATCGTTACATCGTCACCAGCATCTGCAATAGGCACTGGATTAACTGTTACTGTAACAGTATCGGAATCGGATGAATATGCATCTGAGACCGTAACTGTGTAAACTGTTGTGTTATCAGGATTCACCGTTATGCTTTGAGTTGTTTCACCAGTACTCCAAAGGTAATTATCTCCTCCACTGGCATTTAACGTTAAACTCTCACCCTCGCAAATGGTAGAATCCTCACCTGCTTCGGCCACGATTGGTTCAATTACTGAAACCTGAACACTGTCCTCATCTGTACAACTGCTAGCATTAGTCACTGTAACCGTATATACTTGGTCTGTTGTTGGGCTTACTTCGATATTTTGAGTAGTTTCACCAGTACTCCATAAATAAGTACCACCGCCAGATGCCGTCAAGGTGACGCTTTCTCCGTTTAGTATAGCCACATCATTTCCAGCGTCTGCACTAGGTAATTCGCTTACCGTAACTGTTACATCATCTGAAGATGCGCATCCATTATTGTCTGCCGTTACAGTGTAAGTTGTTGTTGAGTTTGGACTTACTGTAATACTATTAGTTGTTGCTCCGTTGCTCCATAGAATTTCTCCACCTGTTGCAGTGGCAGTAAGCGTAATTGAGTCTCCTTCGCAGATAGATTGGTCCGCACCTGCGCTAACCTCAGTGCTTTCATTTACGGACACCGTTACTGTATCTTCTGTGAAATTACCATTGCTATGGTCTCCAATTACTGTATAAGTAACTGTATTATTAGGAGAAACTTCAATTGAAGCTGTTGTTTCACCAGTACTCCATAGATACGTATCCGCACCTGTTGCGGTCAAAGTTGTGGTATCACCAAAACAAATAGCTTGGTCCTCGCCTGCATCAACTTGCTCACCTCTTGTAAACGTCAATGTAAATGTATCTTCTCCAACGACATTTCCTGAGGCTTGGTCCTCTGAATAATAGGTTACCGTGAATTCATAAGTTCCTTCAGAAACCGTATAAGGTTCGAAATCATTTCCAAGATGTCCAGTGAGGCCAGCATAGATTGGCACATTTTCAGAATGATTGCCATTTTCTACTCCTGTCCAATTAACCTGAACGCTTTCCACTTCAGGATTTCCATCTCCACCGTAAGGAATAGCCCTGAAATTAAGATTTTCTCCAATATTATTTAGGTCAAATACTTCACCTCCATCTACTTCCTGTATTAGGTTATCACTATCAGCATTGTAAAATTCGTACCTACCAAAATTGTCATCATTAACAGTAACTTGAGAGCTGGCTGTAAATCCTCCATCATTAGTGGTAAAGCTTATGATCACTTGCCCTACTGATATAGGTTGCACTTGACCTTGTTGGTTAACAGTCGCAATGGATGGGTCACTAGAGGTCCAAACACCTGTTTGGTCAGTTGCATTCGCTGGAGTAACATTGGCGGATAACGATTCCGTCATGTTTATGTTTAGATCCAGCGTTTCAGGAGATAGAGAAACAGATTCCACGCTGATGGGAATGTTCGTGACGGTGATCGTCGCCGAATCACTGAACCCTCCACTGTTCGATTCAAAAGTTATTTCTACAACACCTTCACTTACAGGTGTTACTACTCCATTAGCATCAACAGTAGCTATCGCCTCGTTTGCTGATGACCACTCACCTGATTGGTCTGTGGCATTTGAAGGCGTAAAGGTTGTTGACAGTGTTATTGTTTCTGGTATGTTGATCGTTACTGATTGAGGCGAAACCGATACTCCTGTTGGATCTACAGAAGCTGTTGTTCCTGTACCCATATTATTTATGTATACTTCAAGATTTGTATATCCATTAGAATTAACAATATTTCGATCGTCTGGATTATTAATATCCAATCCTTGTTCTATTTCCCAAGCATCTGGCATACCATCTTCATCTGTATCTGCAGGAGCTGGTAATGAATTCAATACAGGAAAACCACCTACTTGAAGTTGCGTATCTATCAACTGGGCCTTCACATCGTTCATGAAATCTGAAACTAGTTGGGAATCATAACTATCTCGAGAAGGCAATGTTGCCCCAGAGTTGTTAACAACATCAATTATATTCGAATCTACAGGTTGTGTCTCATATCCAGAATCAAGTATACGTGTATTTTCATTCGGAACTGTTGTTCCATAAGGTGATTTCGCAATTCCAACATCAGTTTGTCCAGAAGAAGTCGGGTATGTTGCATCCGTATCATTTCCTGAATGATGAATTCTTGAATCGGTCAAGGTATATGTTACGTCTTCAGTTGTATAAATTGAGCTTGTTAATTTAAATAAATGCGAAGTGGTAGCAGCAAGGTCATAAGCTCCTTCTTTGTAAAAGTTATTCTCGGCATCAAATTTGGCTCCATATCCAATAACCGCTGCATACTTAAAACCATTTATCACATTATTATGCCATTCTAGAGTAACACCTGCATTCATTCGTACATGCCTCTCTTTACTACCATGAAAGAAATTCTTAATGTAACTAATGTTTCTTGAGTTGTAATTAACCAATGTTCCCATTGAATGTGCCCCATCACCATGATGCGATGCATTTAAGCCATGAGTAATAAAATTATTTGTTACACTAACTTTATTAATAAGGCCATTGCCGCCAAACATACCGATAATCTCATCAATACTCCAACTAACAGAGCAATGGTCAATAATTATATTCTCAACGGTTTCAGAACCATCCGTAATAATTAGTATGGTATCAGAATCCGGACCGTTCGGGCCAACAACATTTCCATTAATATCCTTATAGCCACCATCACCTAATCTAAAACGTACATGGCGAATAATAACATTGCTAGCACTAATCGTTAATTTTTGCTTAGCAATACAAATTCCATCACCTGGTGCAGTTTGACCAGCTATGGTGATATCGGGATTGTTAATCTTGAGTCCTGAGGTTAAGTTAATATTACCACTAACTTCGAATACGACAGTTCTCGGACCAGAGGCCTCAACAGCAGCTCGAAGACTACCGGGTCCATCATTATTCAAATTGGTCACCTTAAGAACAACTCCTCCTCTACCGCCAGATGCATATTTTGCATGACCTATGGCTCCAGGAAAAGCTAACTGTTCCGACTGCGAAAATGAATTCGAAGTCATTAAGAATAAAACTGAAAAACTTATAAATTTTAAGACGGTTAAGTGCGATTTCTTGCGTAAACAAGAAAATGAGTTGGGGATTATCATTTTAATGTAAGTTTGGGGTTAAATATTTTAATTTGCTATTAATCAAGGCGAATCTAAAAAAAATGAGACTAAAAAGAATAATTAAATAAATTTTTCGATGAAATACACGTTTTTTGTGCGTTTTTTCCTATTAAATTGACTTTTAAAAGTTTTATTTTGCATTTCAACGTTTATTTTTGTTTTTATCCAATTTATGATTCCAAGTTTTATATATACGGCTTGCTCGGAGATTTGGATGTTTAATATACGTTGATCAGGTCATTTTTAGTTCTTAATTTCATCTAAAAGATATCAACAGGTAAATGTTCATAACCCTTGGATTACTTGCAAAATTTCATATTGCTTAATACATTGATAACCAGATTAATAAAAGTGAATAAATTGGTGCGATTTGAAAATTAACCTTGTTTTATGCCATTGAGCTATTTTATGAACAATCTGTTAGAAATAACATTATATTCGTATGCTATTAAAACCTATAGTCCAAATTCTATTATAACTCCATATGGAAGGAAACTCATCAAAAACCAAATCCAGTATTATTGGCTTGATCTGGATGTTTTTTGGTAATTCATTCAATGTTTTTTCTCAATTATTGATTCTTGGTATCTTGGCTAGATTGTTAACTCCTGAGGATTTTGGCGTTATAGGTATTATACTCATTTTCGTTAATTTTTCTAATATTTTCACTCAAATGGGAATTGGGACAGCACTTGTCCAGCTTAAAACAATTACCGAACAGCATATTTCTCAAAGCTATACCCTATCCATAATATTAGGAATTTTAATTGGGGTTCTTTTCTATTTTTTAGCACCATACATCGGTACTTTTTTTAATTTGACAGACCTTGAAGGACCAATTCGATTCTTTTCTTTTCTGTTTCCTTTCAAAAGCTTTAATGGTATAAGTACATCCATATTACAACGAAAACTCCGATTCCCTGCGATTGTTAAGACCAATACGGTTTCCTATCTGCTGGGATACGGACTGACTTCAATTACCTTGGCTTTTCTAGGCTATGGGCTGTGGTCATTGATTTATGGTCAATTAGCTATTTTAATTGTAGAAACGGTAATGCTTTGGTATTATCAAAAACCTTCTTTTTCCATAATATCAAATAAGTCTATTTTAAAGGAACTAATGGTCTTTGGTTCAGGATACACTTTAGACACCAATTTTAATTTTTTTGCCGAGAACTCAGATAATATAATAGTGGGTAAAGTCCTAGGGGCAGCAAGTTTGGGTATCTATTCAAGAGCATTTCAGTTTCTTGCACTGCCAGCAAGTTTTTTCGGAAAAATATACGATAAGGTCCTCTTTCCAGTTTTATCGAATAAACAAGATGATAAAGCAAAGTTGACTTCGTTTTATATATTTAGCATTTCCTTTTGCCTAATTATCTTATTTCCAATATCAATAATATTGCTTTTTAATGCTGAATTGATTGTAAGGGTTCTTTTGGGGGACCAATGGTTGGATGTAATCGAGCCATTTCAAGTCCTGATTATTGGCTTTGCATTTAGGTTTGGAACGAGAATAAATAAATCTTTTTTAAAATCCTTAGGCCTAGTTTACCATGGTGCATTATACCAATTTATTTTTGCAGTACTAATGATTTCTAGTTGTTTAATGGGTGTTTATTTATTTGGACTTGTTGGTGTTGCACTCGGGGTTTTATTTGCAACAGTAATGAATTATCTTCAAGTTTCATTCAGGATCCAAAAGTTATTGGATTTCAAGTATAAATATTTTCTAATGCTTCATGCTAATGCTTTCATTAATTTTCTGCCAATAGTTATAGTTGTTACCCTGACCTTGTTTTTTGGTTATGGCAGCATAGCCAATTCTATAATAATTTCGATTGCGGTGATTCTACCACTGCTGCTAATACCAGTCAAAAACAAAAAAAGCATATTTTATGACGCTCACAACTCTTTAATGTTCAACCAATTCGTTAATAATTCTCCTGGAATAGTCAAGA